>NZ_JBYTAH010000038.1:0-71018 GCF_058787975.1 Cupriavidus sp. FW305-26 | reverse complement strand
CCCCCGCAACCGGCGGCCGTGATGACCAGACAGGCGAGCGGCAAAGCCACAAGTTTCAAATGGATGCGTTTCATGGATGGACCCCTTTCCCTGGCTTTTGAGCACATAGAATTCGTCAGCCTTGGCAAGCGCCAACGATGAGGTCAATCTAGCTGGCGGAATCGGAATGGAAAATCGGCTCTATGGACGAGCTTCGGTTATGCGAAATGGCGTCCCGCAGCGCGGATGAAAATGCCCGCGCGGGATAATGCCGGAGCGCTCGGCACTATTCACGGGGTACAGTCGCCGCGGGGCTGCGTAATTCCCGCGAAGCCTTGCAGGACAAGGCATTTCCGGCCATGGAAAGTGGCTTCCGGAGGCTCCGGCAGCCACCGCGGACACTGTTTTCCAGCGCCCCGAAAATGCCGCCAATCGCCACTGGAGTGGAATGCCGGCGCGAGCTGAACGGCTTAGCGAGGAAGTATTAGACAGGCCGCCAGAGCAGTCGGAAAAAGTATGTATAGCAAATGAAACGTCATGGGCGACAGAAAATTAATGGTGAAGGCAGGCCACTGTCCGAATACCCACTCGGCACGATCGGGCTGTGAGATGTCGACCCGCGGGTATCCTCGCGTGGCCCGGCGATTGTCATCGAAACGAGATAGACACCGGGCGCAAGGCTTGCTGAACTCCGGGGGCGATTCGCGCATGCGCCAACGGAGAGTCCGCCATGAACCTGAAGACACTAAGTATCGCGACGTTCAACCTGTACAACCTGAATGTGCCGGGCCTGCCTCTCTATACCGACCGCAACGGCTGGAGCGAGCAGGAATACGAGCGCAAGATCGCCTGGACGGCGAGCCAGCTGAAGCTGATCGACGCCGACGTGGTCGGATTCCAGGAGCTGTGGCATGGCGACGCGCTGCTCGCGGCAGTCGAGGCCGCCGGCCTGGCCGATGCCTATGACGTGCTGGTGCCGGACAACGCCAATGGCAAGGGCATTGTGTGCGCAGCCATCGTCCGCCGCGGATTGCTCGCAGGCGAGGCCGAGTGGATCGCCGATTTTCCCGAGAAATTCGTGCTGAAATCGAAGGGAGACGATCCGCAGACACCGCAGATCAGCGTCAGTATTCGCGGCTTTTCCCGGCCGGTCCTGCATTTCACCATCCGGCCGCGCGAGGATGAGCCTGCCATGCACATGTACGTATGCCATTTCAAGTCGAAGCAGCCGACCCGGATCGATGGCGAGGCCTCGTATGAAAAGGAAATCTACGCGAAACATGCCAAAGCCGTCGGCGCTGCGTTGTCGACGATCCGGCGTACCGCCGAAGCGGCCGCGCTGCGCTTCATGCTGACCGACAGCATGAAAGGCAACAACACCGCAGTGGTGGTGATGGGCGATATCAACGACGGCCAACTGAGCAATACCGCCAATATCCTGACCGAGCAGCCTGCCTATCTGGTGGGTGACTCGGTCGGTGGTGGCGATATTGCGCTCTATACCGCGCAGACATTGCAGGAATACCGGGACACGCGCGATGTCTACTACACCCATGTCTTCCAGGATTTTCGCGAATCGCTTGATCACATCCTGGTCAGCGAGCAGCTATATGACAACAGCAAGCGGCGCCGCTGGCTGTTCGACGGGCTCATTATCAACAACGATCACCTGAACTTTAGCGATCACAAGGGCCTGGGCACCAACGACCATGGCATCATCCGCGCGGTGTTCAGACACCGGCCGATCCAGGACGATCTCGGTTGAGCAGCGGCACGGCCACGCAGGCGCGGTGCCGCGCCAGCGTGGCCCTTATGCAGGGCTCACGTCAACGCCGACAGCAGGATATTCTGCGCGCCCTCGCCGTCACGCGAGCCCTGACGCTCGTATGTTCCGTCCGGCGCCATCTGCCAGGTGTCACGCCGGTCTGCCAGGTACGGTTTCAGCCCTTCCGCGATAACGCGCTCTTTCAACCCGGCATCAAGGATGGGAAAGCAGATCTCGATCCGCCGGGACAGGCTTCGCTCCATCCATTCACCGCTGGATAGCATGACCTTTTCCGCCCCGCCATCGTGAAAATAAAAGATGCGCGAGTGCTCGAGAAACCGGCCCATGACGGATTTCACCGTAATGTTCTCCGACAGGCCGGCAACGCCGGGGCGCAGCGCACAGGCGCCCCGGATGATCAGGTCGATACGGACTCCGTCGCGTGAGGCGTCGTACAGCGCCTGAATCAGGTCGGGTTCCAGCAGCGCATTCATCTTGACCACGATCCATCCCTTGCGACCGGCCCTGGCGTGCCCGGCTTCGCGCCGGATCGCTTCAAGCAACCCCGTCTTCAAGGTGAAGGGCGATTGCCAGATATGGGTCATGCAATGGGTCTGGCCACGACCAGTCAGCTGGCTGAACACTTGCGCCACATCCTGCGTCAGCGACTCATTGCAGGTGAGCAATCCAAAATCCGTATAGGTGCGCGTGGTCTGGTGGTGATAGTTCCCGGTTCCGAGATGCACATAGCGCCGGAGCTTCCCACCCTCGCGTCGCAATACCATCACCATCTTGGCGTGCGCCTTGAAGCCGACGACCCCATAGATGACATGCGCGCCGACTTCCTCCAGTTGCGTTGCCCAACCGATATTGGCCTCCTCATCGAAGCGGGCCAGCAGTTCCACCACGACGGTGACTTCCTTGCCGTTGCGCGCGGCCTCAATCAGTGCCGAGAGCAGGACCGAGTCGTGCCCGGCCCGATACACCGTCTGGCTGATTGCCACCACATCGGGGTCCTGTGCCGCCTGCCTGACAAAGTCCACCACCGGTGTGAACGACTGGAACGGGTGATGCAGCAGGATGTCGCCCTCGCGAATGGCGCGGAAGATATCGGAATGCTCGTGCAGCACCTTCGGCAGGCCGGCCCGGAAAGGCAGGTACTTCAGTTCCGGCCGGTCCACCTGATCTGGCACCTGCATCAGGCGAACCAGGTTGACCGGTCCGTTGACGGAGAACACCTCGCTTGCCGCCAGGCCGAACTGCTGCTGCAGGAACCCAGTCATTGCCGGCGTGCAGTTGTCAGCCACTTCCAGCCGGACCGCATCACCATAATGACGGTGCGGCAGTTCGCCTTGCAGCGCCTCGCGCAGGTTCTTGACCTCTTCCTCGTCCACGAACAGTTCGCTGTTGCGGGTCACGCGGAACTGATAGCAGCCGCGCACGGTCATGCCACTGAACAGCTCGCCGACGTGGGCATGCAGGATGGAAGAAAGGAACACAAAGCCATGCTCGCATCCGGCGATCTCCGGTGGCAGGGCGATCACCCGCGGCAACGCTCGTGGCGCCTGCACGATCGCATAGCCGGAGTTGCGCCCGAACGCATCCTTGCCCTCGAGTTCAACGGCGAAATTCAGGCTTTTGTTGAGCACCCGTGGAAACGGATGCGCCGGGTCCAGGCCGATCGGCGTCAGGACTGGCATCAGTTCGGCGAAGAAGAACTCCCGGATCCATTCCGCCTGCGCGAGGTTCCACGAGGGCCGCCGCAAGAAGCGGATCTGCTGCTCGGCCATGGCCGGAATCAGCATGTCATTGAACAGGCGGTACTGCTGATCGACCAGTTCCCGGACCCGTTGGTTGACCCTGGCATAGACCGCCTGCGGCGTCAGCCCGTCCGGGCCGACCACCGGAGACTGAAGCAAGCACTGCTCCTTCAGGCCGGCCACGCGGATCTCGTAGAACTCATCCAGATTGCTGCTGAAGGTACACAGGGCACGCAGGCGCTCAAGCAGCGGCACCGCGGGATCGGCGGCCTGCTCCAGCACGCGGCCGAAGAACTCCAGCTGGCTGAGTTCGCGGTTGATATAGAGCTCATTGCCATTCAGCAGGCCATCCGGGTCGACCGGGGTGCCGAGGCGCCCCTCCTCCGCGTCAATTGGCGGCGCATTCTGCATGGGATCGGATTCGGGTTTCATGATTGGAATGTCGGTGCGGGGGAATCCTTCCCGATTCTAGCTGGCGTATTGCGCATATCGAGGCGAATCTGATCGCACTGGTCCCGCGAAATACGTACCATCTTACGAGCATTCGCTGCGTAAAATGATCTGACGCGCCCACTGGAGCCGCCAATGACACACGAAATACCATCTGCGACCGAGACCACCCCCGAAGGTCTGATGCGCTTGATCGAGCATATTGGAGGTGCTGCAGCGCAAGGTCACCTTGACCCGGAGTTTGTGCGCAAGCTGGGCAAGCGCATTGCCAACGAATTGCAGCAGATGAAAGCGACCAGGCTACCGGGTGACCGCGAGCTGGCGGGCCTGGACGACGGCATAGAGGCCCTGCTGCTGGCCGCGGACCGCAAGCACGGCGCCAGGCTGACCCGATCGCTGCAGAAGTTGCGGGAGCACGAAAGCCCCTTCCCCGGCGGGGAGTCGAATGCTAGCCAGTCGCACTAGCAGGCTGCCTGGTGAAGTGAATTCATTAAGCAGATGGTTCAATGACCTGGGTCGTTATTGCCACCGCAGATAACCTTGGAACCTATGTCAAAGACTGACAAGAAGCGATACCTGAAAGCACTCAACCGGCGCCTGAAGAAAGAATCGTCCGGAAAGTTCGATACGCTCTTTGTCTTCGACCCGTGCGGCTCGAAGCCGAAGAACGCCACCGGGGTGACGACCAGCGGCCCTGCCAGTGACGAGATCCTTGCAGTGATGAACGCAGTCCAGGCCAGGGTATTCGAAAAATTCGAGGGCACGGCAAAGCTCGGATAAATGGAGCGCGAACTCAAGCTCGAGTTTCTGCAGGACCAGGCCGAAGGGCTGATCGGCTTGCCCCTGGTGTCGTCCTGCTGCGTGGAGCCGCCGCACGAAGACAGGCTCGTGAGCACGTATTTCGATACGTCGGATCTTGCTTTTCGGCGTATGCACGCCTCGCTGCGCGTGCGGCAAGCAGGTGAACATTATGTACAGACGTTGAAGACCTGGGGCACGCAGCATGGGGCGCTTTACGAGCGGGAAGAGTTTGAGTCGGCAGTTCCCGGAAATACGCCAGATCTTGGTGCACTGCGAGACAAATTGCCCGAGGGCACTGCGCTGGGGACGCTGCTGCGTGAAGGCGACCTGGCGGAACGGCTCAAGCCGATCTTCATCACGGATGTCCGGCGCACGGTGCTGCTGTTGCGCTTGCCACAGGGGGACGAGGTCGAACTGGCGGTCGATCGCGGCGTTGTCCGCGCGAACGACGCCACGGAGCCGATCCGCGAGCTTGAGATGGAGATCCAGGCCGGTGAGCCCGCCCATCTGTCAGCGTTTGCCCTGCGGCTGCTCGACGCAGTGCCAATGCGCCTGAGCCGCGCCAGCAAAGGCGACCGTGGCTATGCGCTGGTCGCTGACGAGGCCAATGAAGCGGTACGGGCGGAGCCCCTCAGACTGGCCGAAGCAGGGTCGGCTGAAGCCGTGTTTCAGTGCATTGCCGAGAGCTGCCTGGCGCAAATCTCGGGGAACGAACGCGGCGTGGTCAATGGCTCCAATCCGGAGAGCGTGCACCAGATGCGTGTCGGCCTGCGTCGCCTGCGCTCCGCGCTTGATATCTTCGAGCCGCTGCTGGCCTGCCCGCCGGCACTGCAATCGGACCTCAAATGGATTGCCGATGAACTGGGCCCCGCACGTGACTGGGAAGTGCTTGCCAACACCACCTTGCGTGACGCATTCGATGGGGCGCCGGAGGACGTGGGCGCGGGCGCGGTGCTTGCCGCGGCGAAGGCAGTCGCAGCCGATGCGCGGCAACGCGCGGCCCAGGCCGTGAATTCCGATCGTTACACCCGGCTGATCCTGACGCTGAGCCATTGGCTGGGCAGCGCGGACTGGCGCCATGGCCTTGACGAGGCGCAGCGCGCGGCACTCACGGGACCCGCCAGGGACTTCGCGCTGGCCACGCTGCGCAAACGGCAACGCAGGCTGCTCAAGCGGGGGCGGGGCATGGCAAAGCTCGATGAGCAGCGGCGCCATCGTGCGCGTATCGCCGCAAAGAAGCTGCGCTACGCGACCGAGTTCTTTGAATCCTTGTTTGCCGCGAATAAGGTGCGCCGCTATCGCCGGCAACTGTCGCGCCTGCAGGATGACCTGGGATGGCGCAATGATATGGCGGTTGCAGAGGGATTGTTGCTGCGCCTGGCGACAGAGCGGCAGCAGCTTGCCATTGGCTGTGGCTATGCGCGCGGCTATATCGCAAGGGCTGTCAGCATTGACCGGCAGCCGCTGCGCTGCCTCTGGAAACAATTCAAGGCGGCACGCCTGCCCGCTTAGCGCGGCTCCGGGCGTCAGTGCACGTTCATCGTCGCGGCCAGTCCTGGCGCACTGCACCGGCGATGCTTTCACTGTCGCCGGCCCCGATTCGTCGGTCGTTCTCCGTCAGCAGGGTTCGTCGCCCTCCGCGTAAACCCCAATGACATAGCCGGCACATTGACAGTTTCCTGACAGCCTTCCCCGCCTAGAATCGGGCCCCTGGTCATCCGGACCGGCGGCAAACGCCGGAATCCGCAACCGGCGCCCCCCGGCGACGAGAAACACAGCCTCCCTGGCCCGGCGCCCTGGCCGGCCAGCGAAACGCTCAATTCACGACAGGAACGCAAATGGAAAACGGTGCACGCGAACAGATCCCGGCCACGCTGATCCCAGGCGACGGGATCGGTCCCGAAGTAGTGGACGCCACCGTCAGGGTGCTGGAAGCGCTGGGCGCCCCGTTTGCCTGGGATATCCGGCGCGCGGGGATGGCCGGCGTCGAATACAGCGGCGATCCCCTGCCGCAAGACACGCTGGACAGCATCGGCCGCACCGGCCTGGCCCTGAAGGGGCCGCTGACCACGCCGGTGGGCGGTGGCTTCCGCTCGGTCAATGTGCGCCTGCGCGAGGCGTTCAACCTCTATGCCAACGTGCGCCCTGCCCGCACGCTGGTGCCGGGCCGCTTCGAGAATATCGACCTGGTGCTGGTGCGCGAGAACGTCGGCGGCTTCTATGTGGCCCATGACTACTACATCCCGGTTGGCGACGACCCGCATGCGGTGGCGGTGTCCACCGGCACCAACACGCGCGACGCGTGCCGGCGCATTGCCCGCTTCGCCTTCGAGTACGCCGTCAGGAACGGCCGCAAGAAGATCACGGTGGTGCACAAGGCCAATATCCTGAAGGCGCTCACCGGCATCTTCCTGGAAGCGGCGCGCGAGGTCGCCAGGGACTACGCGGGCCGCGTGGACATGGACGACATCATTGTCGACGCCTGCGCCATGCAGCTCGTGCTCAACCCGTGGCGCTTCGACATGCTGCTCTGTACCAACCTGTTCGGCGACATCCTGTCGGACCAGATCGCCGGCCTGGTTGGCGGGCTTGGCATGGCGCCGGGCGCCAACATCGGCGACCAGGCCGCGATCTTCGAGGCCGTGCACGGCTCGGCGCCAGACATCGCCGGCAAAGGCATTGCCAACCCGATCTCGCTGATGCTGGCCGCCGGCCTGATGCTCGACCACGTGGGCCGGCAGGACCTGGCCACGCGCCTGCGCACGGCCATCGAGCTGACGCTGGTCCAGGACCAGGTGAAGACCGGCGACCTCCACGGCACGGCCACCACGCTGCAGTTCGCGGACGCGGTAGTGAAACGCATCGCTTCCGCCAGCTGAGCCGCGCCTGCGCGGCCCGCCCGGGCCAGCGCGCAAGACTGCCACCCTCCGCGGTCATTCCATACCCGGCACGCCCTGGCGTGCCGGCGGGATCGGCCTTGCTTTTAACCTCGTGCGCCGCACGGACGCACAGACACCCGCCCGCATGCGCCCCACGCTGCAGGGCGGCAAAGAGATACAGAAAAAGATGTTGACCCTGCTCGCCTATTCGATGGTGATCGTGTTCATGGCATTGATCATGACAAAACGGCTCTCCGCCATGGTGGCGCTGATCCTGGTTCCGATTGCGTTCGCCGCGATCGGCGGTTTCGGCCCGGAACTCGGCCCGATGATGCTGGACGGCGTCAAGAAGCTGGCGCCGACCGGCGTGATGCTGATGTTCGCCATCCTGTATTTCGGCCTGATGATCGATGCCGGGCTGTTCGATCCGGTGGTGCGCGCGATCCTGAAGATAGTGGGCGGCGATCCGGTCAAGATCATCATGGGCACCTTCGTGCTGGCCGCGCTGGTGTCGCTCGACGGCGATGGCTCGACCACTTACATGATCACCTGCGCCGCCATGCTCCCGCTCTACAAGCGCCTGGGCATCAGCCGGCTGGTGCTGGCCTGCGTGATCATGATGGCCGGCGGGCTGATGAACATCCTGCCCTGGGGCGGCCCGACCGCGCGTGCCGCCAGCGCGCTGGGCGTGGACGTGGGCTCGCTGTTCGTGCCGATGATCCTGCCGATGATCGTCACCGGCATGTGGGGCCTGTTCGTGGCATTCCTGCTGGGCCGCCGCGAACGCAACCGGCTTGGCAGCATCGCCGTGATGCGCACCGGGGCCGGCGATGACGGCCATGCCATGCCGGAGGCTGCAACCAGCGATCCCCGGATCGCCAGGCCCAAGCTGCTGTGGTTCAACTTCCTGCTGACCAGCGGCCTGATGGTGCTGCTGATTCTCGGCACCTTGCCGCTGCCTGCGCTGTTCATCATCGCGTCCGCCATCGCGCTGATGGTCAACTACCCGAGCCTGCACGAACAGAAGGAGCGCATGGGCGCGCATGCCGCCAACGTCGTGCCGGTGGTGTCGCTGATTTTCGCCGCCGGCATCTTCGTCGGAATCCTGTCGGGCACCAAGATGGTCGACGCCATCGCCAACAGCGTCATCAGCGCCGTGCCGGACTGGATGGGTCCCTACATGGCCCTGGTGACCGGGGTGCTGAGCATTCCGTTCACCTTCTTTATCTCGAACGACGCGTTCTACTTCGGCATCCTGCCGATCCTGGCCAAGGCCGCCGCCGTCTATGGCATCGGCGCGGCGGAAATCGGACGCGCCTCGCTGATCGGGCAGCAGGTTCACCTGCTGAGCCCGCTGGTCGCGTCGACCTACCTGCTGGTCGGCCTGGCCGAGGTCGAATTCGGCGATCACCAGCGCTATACGCTGCTCTGGGCGCTGTCGGCGGCAGTGGTCATGATGCTGGCTACCGTTGCCTTCGGCGTGATTCCGGTCATTGGCCGGACAGCTTGACAGCGAGGAAGCGGGACCGGACGGTCAACGGCATCCGCCTGCCTGGCGTTTTACCCGAACGTGACTTGCAAAGATTTACAAATAGCCTAGCAGATGACCTGACGGCATCCGCCCTGCTGGCTATAGAGGATCACATATCGGCAGCACATAAGCCACATTCGCATCGAATGAGCTAGCCAGCCTTCATTTCGTTGCAAATGACGTATGCAAAGCGTTGCAATAGGGTTAAATCGAATATGTTACTGAATGTAAATGGTGTAACTTGATTGCAAGCTGTACCGCTGGCATTGCGACGCAATGCCGGTGGCTTGAGTAGTAGGGGGGCATCATGCAGCATTCCAGCCGATTCGCGTGCGACCTGGGCCGCGCGCATCTGTCCGGCCGCAATGGCCGCCACGGCAATGCCGGTGCTTCCCGCAACCAGTCCATTCGACATCGACGGCACCTGAGCCGCGCGCAGCACTTCTCGGTGCACCAGCGCCACCTTCGCACTGACGCACCCGCGGCAGAAGCCTGTCGCCCGCCCATCCATCCTGCACGAAGCCGGCCGTGCGGCTGCCGGGCGCGCCACCTGCGCTGACGCCCGCATCGCGCAGCACCTGCAAGAAGCACTGGCCTCTACCCTGTTTGCCGGCCCCTGCGCCAGAACAACAAACCAACCCTATCAAGAAGGCGGGAATCGCCATGGCGCTCTATGCTCTGCGGGAACTCACGCTGCAATCCCTTGGCCCGCTCGGGGCGATGATCGAGGCGGGTTATCGTGCAGTCAATTTCTGGGGCGAGTCAGTCGCCTGGCTTCCGGGGCTGCGCGAGACCGACGCCGCGCTTGAGTTGTTCACCCGGCTGACCAAGGCCTACGGGAAACCTCGCTTTGAGATCGACGAGGTCCTGGTGCGCGGGCAGCCGGTGGCGGTCACCGAGACCGCGCTCATCGAAGAGCCCTTCTGCCGGCTGCTGCATTTCAGGAAGGACATGTCCAGCCCTGGGCCCCGCGTGTTGCTGGTGGCACCGCTCTCCGGCCACTACGCCACCCTGCTGCGCCCGACGGTCGAGGCATTGCTGCCGGAGCACGATGTCTACATCACCGACTGGGCCGATGCGCGCCAGGTCCCGCTTGACGCCGGGCACTTCGATCTTGGCGGCTATGTCGATTACCTGAAAAAGTTCTTGCGCTACCTCGGCGCCGGCACGCATATCGTCGCGGTTTGCCAGCCCGGGGTCCCGGTGCTTTGCGCGGTCGCCCAGATGGCCGAAGACAACGAGCAGGTGCAGCCCCGCTCCATGACCCTGATCGCCGCGCCGATCGACACGCGCGTCAGCCCGACGGCGGTCGACCAGTTCGCGCAGCAATATTCGCTGGCGTGGTTCGAGGCCAACGTCATCGAACGGGTGCCCGCCGGCTACCCGGGAAACGGGCGCCGGGTTTATCCAGGCTTCCTCCAACTGGCAGGCTTCGTATCGATGAACGTCGCACAGCACGCCGGTGCGCACCTCGACTTCTACCGCCACCTGGTCGATGGCAGGCAGACCGAGGCAGCCAGGCACCGCAAGTTCTATGACGAGTACAACGCCGTGCTCGACGTGCCGGCCGAGTACTACCTGGAAACCATCCAGAAGGTTTTCCTGGAGCATCACCTGTGCCGCGGCCGCATGGAAGTCGGCCAGCGCCGTGTCTACCCCGAGGCCATTGCCAACGTTTCATTGCTGACCATCGAAGGCAGCGAGGATGACATCACCGGCTGCGGCCAGACCGAAGCGGCTCACGCGCTCTGCGCAGGTCTTGCCGCCGACCGGAAGGAACACCTGGTCGTTGACGGCGTGGGTCACTACGGCACCTTCGCCGGCCAGCGTTTCCGGCAATCCATCCTGCCCGCCATCACGCAGTTCATTCAACGGTGCGCTGACTGAGGACCTCCGGATTTGCTTCGCCGTCCCTGGTAGCAATCAGTGCTTTTGGCGCCAGCGGGATCAAAAACAGGATCAGTGCGTACACCACCGTAGTCGCGATCACACAATATGTGAAACCGTGCGTCGGGCTGCTGTTATAGATCCATGAGCCCAGGACATCGCCGGCACGCGCCGAGAGCGCGAGAACGCCGTCCACCAGCATCATCAGGGTTCCTTGCAGGCCCGGCGGACAGGACCGCATCGCGAGATCGAAGTATGCCGCCGTGGCGACACCGCCCATCAGCCCTATCGGTGCCGCCAGTACCAGGGCAAGATTGGCTGAGTCGATGAATGCCAGCGGAATCATCTGCGGCACTGCGACGATCGTTCCCCACCACAGCAGCTTGTTCAGCGATACCTTCTTGCACAGAAAGCCATACAGCAGGAATGTCGGGATGAACGCGGCGGCAAAGATCCCGTTGTAGTACGAGTAAACGGAATCCGATGCATGCAGCTCATTACTCAGGTAGAACTGCAGCGGCGTGGCCGCGCCTGGCGCAAAGTTCCACAGAAAGCAGATGAGAACCGCTGGATAGACAGCCTTATGTCTCACCAGCCGCCCGACATTGCCAACGAGATCCGTGCCCCTGGCTTGCGGCTTCTCGTAGATATGGCCGAAGACCGAAACGGGCTTCCAGAGCCCCAGCGCCGCAATCGACAAGGCGAACATCGCCATCAGGAGGAAGGCTTCCTTTGCGGCAAGATGATCCGAGATATACCCGGAGGCGAACGCCCCCGCAACCACCGGGACGGAGCCGACCACGTTCAACAGCGCGCTCAGTCGCCCGGACATGAGCTTCTCCTGGCCCACCAGGGCGATCAAGCCCTGATAGGCTGCGGCGATAAATCGGGACGACAGCATTGCCAGCATCATCCCGATGACCAGTCCCGCGTATGAGAAACCTGAATACGCCATCCAGATGAATGCCACCGCGGTCGCCGGGGCGAATATCAGGAAGAAGCCGCGATCGCGCAATCCCAGCGGGTTCCATTGGTCGCGCGCGAGGCCAAAAACGAACGCAAGGTAGACTGGTATGCCCGTCACCAGCCGGAATGTCGAGATCTCAGTCGCCGTCGCATGCAACTGGTTCTTGAGCAGGTACGACGTCTGTATATCGACCAGGTAGCCGGCCGGCGTTGCCAGAGCGATGAACAGGGTCAGCCAGCCGAAATACAGCAGGATCCGGTCGCTGCCCTCGGAACCACCATGATCAGAAGCGGCCGGCATTTTCGTCGCTCAGCGTTGCACGTATCAGAGGTCCCACGCCAGGCGAATCCGCTCGCGAATGTCAGCCAGGCGCTCAACCGGCTCATTGGCAAATACGAAGCGCAGGTACCGGATGCCGCTTGGCCCCCAGTTATCCATCGGCGTGGCCGCCACTTCGCCGCGCGCCAGCAAGCGCCTGGACGCTTCCGACGGTGCAAGGCCGAGCCGCTGGGTATCCATCAGAAGCGACCATCCGCCGTGCGGGCGAATCACCGGGAGATCGGCCAGCGCGGACAACAACACATCGCGGCGTGATTCCCACTCTGCCGTTGCCGCGGCCACGCCATCGTCGCTGGCAGTCAGTGCGGCTGTGGCCCCTGGCATGGCGATACCGACCTGGCACACGACGTTCGACAAGCTGGTCAGCCGCACGTCGGCCATCAGCGGCTCCGGCGCGACTATCCAGCCGACTCTCCAGCCAATCATGCGATATTCCTTGGAGACCGAGCCAACGGTGATGGTGCGCTCGCGCATGCCAGGCAGAGAAACCGGGTGGATCACCTGCCGACCGTCGAAAAGGATCCTTTCCATGGCTGCGTCATATACCAGCCACGCACCGACCTGCTCGCAGTGCCGGGCAATCTCCTCCCACTCCGGCGCGGACACGACGAAGCCGGTGGGCATCGACGGCGACATGATGAGCAATGCCCGTGTGCGGGGCCCGATCGCGTCGGCGAGGCTGTCCGGGTCGAGTCGCCAGCCGTCGACCCCTGGTATGAGGTGCGCAAATCTTGGCAGTCCCCCTGCGAGGTAGACACGATTGATCAGGCCTGCGTAGGTCGGATCAGTCAGTGCCACCTCTTCCCCCGCCTCGAGTGTGGATAACAGGACATTCAGAATCCCGGCCAATCCACCCGCGCAGATGATGCATTCGGTATCAGGGTTGTATGTGGCGCCGGAGATGCGCCGGACACGCTCCACCGCGGCTTCCCGCAGTGCACGCTGGCCCATAAATGGCAGGTAGCTGTTGGCAGCATCGTCATCGATTGCCTCATGCGTGCGCCGGATTGCTGCTGGCGGCGGCCGCAAGTCAGTGTCGAGGTTCTCCAGCCGCAAGATATTGGCGTTACGCATCGAGCCAGCCTTGTCGGTCATCCTGTCAACCCCGATGCCGGGAATGCTCTGCAAGCGAGTGACTGCCATGATCTCATCCCTTCTCCCTGTCAACTCCATTGAAATGGGAAAGCGAGCCAGGGGCAAGTGACATTGCGCATGGGAGGAACGTTTGCTCACGCACATTGGCCGTGGCAATCCTCATTCCTGGCGATGACTTCCGATCGTGGGCCGCCTAAAATTCCCACACATCAAATAAGCGGGCAGCCCATGCCCCGCCCGTCCGGCATCGTGGCCGGCTCGCTTTGGAGCTGCCGCATGCCTCACACCCGGATAGCATCGCCACGTCGACGCTCTCACTGACGGAGCAGAAAATCATGAAACCAGAACCATTTGCGGTGACTCCGGAAGCGTATGGACGCGCGCTCAACGTGGTGGGAGAAAGGATCACGGTGCTGGCATCCAAGACCGCCACGCAAGGCTATGAGGTGTTTCTGCAGCAGGGCGAAGAAGGCAGTGGCCCACCGCCGCATAGCCATGACTGGGACGAATCGTTCTTCATTACCAAGGGGACGGTCGAGATCGGCTATGGCGATCAAGCGATCACTGCTGCCGCTGGCACCTTTGTCCATGTGCCAGCGGGCACGGTGCATTACTTCCGTTTCGGCTTCGGCGGCGGCGAAATGATTTCAGTCACCAGCCACGGCGGAAACGCATCGCACCTGTTCACGCGGCTCGATGAGGAAATTCCGCCAGGCGCGCCGGACATGGAAAAGCTCCTGGCGGTGGCGCAAGAGTGCGGCATCACGATTTCAGGGTGAGTGCTGGCCCGGACACACGCCTTCGCTTCGGCCACTGCTTCGGCTGAGTTTCTTCCTTCTGCGTGTTTCGTCGCAACAGGCTACGCCGCCACGGCCTTGCGCTCCCTGCCTGATTTCGCTCCCGGCTGGGCATTCGGCCCTGCCGCGCCCTGCAGCAGCCAGCAACTCAACTGCACCGAGCGCGCCATCAGCCTGCGCCGTCCGGCGGCATCGGCTTCGATGTAGTCGACGCATTGATGGAAAAGGTAGGAAACGACGTACGCGCAGACGTCGTCAATGACCGGGCGTGAGAGCTTGGGACACAGCCCCAGCCGCTCGATGTCTTCCGCCATCTCGGCGGCGATGTCATCCAGCACCGTGCGAATGGCAACGCGAAGCGCGGGCTGCGGGCCCGTGATCCCGCACACACCAACGATGAATGCATCCGGGTGATGCTGCGCGTACAGGAACAGCGCTTCGCACGCACGCGTGGCCACTTCACCCGGGTTGTCGCGGGCAGCGGCCCATCGGACCGCGCGCAGCATCGGCCGCAGTTCGGCGCTTACCTCGGCCATGGCGGTGATGGCCAGGTCTTCCATGTCGCTGAAATGCCGGTAGAACGTGTTGGGGTTCAGGCCGGCCTCGCGCGCGATCTCGCGCAGCTTGAGTGCCGCAAAGCTGCGCTTGGCTGCGGCCAGCCGCAACGCGGCGTCGATCAGGCGGCGTTTGCCGTCGGCAATGGCTTCCATGAATGCGGTTTAGTAGCAGGACTCGGTTTTTGCCCGACATGCTTCGTTGACAGCATGTCTACGGTTGTCTACGCTTGCGCCGGTAGACAGATGTCTACGTTAAATGAAACGGCCGCACGTGGCAAATCGCGTGTCAGCGCCCGTTCAGGAGACACCGCCCCGCCATGCCGCCGCCCATTGAGCTATCCAGCCCCGACCAGGCCTCCGACGCGCCGCATCAAGCCCCTGCCCGCTCCATGCATGCCCCCATCCCCGAGCCCATCCCGCGCGACCCGGGTTGGCCGCTGGTGGGCAACCTGCTGCAGATCACACCCGGTGCGCTGGGCCAGCACCTGCTGGCGCGCAGCCGCCACCATGATGGCATCTTCGAACTGAATTTCGCCGGCCGGCGCGTGCCGTTCGTGACGTCGGTGGCACTGGCCTCCGAGTTGTGCGATGCCGCGCAGTTCCGCAAGTACATCGGCCCGCCGCTGTCTTACCTGCGCGGCATGGCCGGCGACGGGCTGTTCACCGCACGCTCCGACGAGGCCAACTGGGGCAAGGCGCACCGCATCCTGATGCCGGCGTTCAGCCAGCGCGCGATGAAGGGCTACTTCGACGTCATGCTGCGCGTGGCCAACCGGCTGGTGGACAAATGGGACCAGCAAGGCCCGGATGCCGATATCGCGGTCGCTGACGACATGACGCGGCTGACGCTCGATACCATCGCGCTGTCCGGCTTCGGCTATGACTTTGATTCGTTCGCCAGCGCGGAACTGCACCCCTTCATCGAGGCCATGGTGGGCGCGCTGGAAGAGGCGATGTCCAAGCTGACGCGCTTTGCCCTGCAAGACCGCTTCATGCATGCGGCGCACCAGAAGTTCGACCAGGACACCCGCTTCATGCGCGACCTTGTGGACGACGTGATCCGGCGGCGGCGCGCGGGCGACGCGGGCGAACGCAGGGGCGGCACCGCCAACGACCTGCTCGGCCTGATGCTGGAAGCGCGGGATCCGGACACCGACCAGCGGCTGGACGACGAGAACATCCGCAACCAGGTGATCACGTTCCTGATTGCGGGCCACGAGACCACCAGCGGCCTGCTCACCTTCGCGCTGTATGAACTGCTGCGCAACCCGGGCGTGATGGCACAGGCCTACGCGGAGGTGGACGCCGTGCTGCCCGGCGACGCGGCGCCGGTCTACGCCGACCTGGCCCGGCTGCCGGTACTGGACCGCGTGCTGAAGGAAACGTTGCGCCTGTGGCCCACCGCGCCTGCCTTCGCCGTGGCGCCGTTTGAAGACACGCTGCTGGGCGGCCGCTACCTGATCCGCAAGGACAGGCGCCTGTCGGTGGTGCTGACCGCGCTGCACCGCGACCCCAAGGTGTGGGCCGACCCGGAACGCTTTGACATCGATCGCTTCCTGCCTGAGCAGGAGGCAAAGCTGCCGCGCCACGCCTACATGCCTTTCGGCAACGGGGAACGTGCCTGCATCGGCCGCCAGTTTGCGCTGACCGAGGCCAAGCTGGCACTGGCGCTGATGCTGCGCAATTTCCAGTTCACCGACGCGCACGACTACCAGTTCCGCATCAAGGAAACACTGACGATCAAGCCCGACGGATTCACGGTGCGTGCGCGCCGGCGCCGGCCGCATGAGCGCATCGCCGCGGTGCCGCTCGCCGGCACCGCGCAAGCGCCGCGGGCGGGCCCCGATGTGCAGGGCGGCGGCAGGCCGCTTGCCGTGCTGTGCGGGTCCAGCCTGGGCACCGCGCGCGAACTGGCTGAGCAGGTGCATGCCGGCGCGCTGGCGGCGGGCTTTGATGCGACGTTGCGCGACCTGGACGACGTGGCCGACGCGCTCCCGACCACCGGCCTGGCCGTCATCATCGCCGCCACCTATAACGGCCGCGCGCCGGACTCGGCAAGGCGGCTCGAAGCGCTGCTCGACAGCGGCGCCGCCAGCGGCTACCGGGCAGAAGCGCTGAGCGTGGCCGTGCTGGGCTGCGGCAACTCGCAATGGCCGACGTACCAGGCCTTCCCGCGCCGCGTCTATGAATTCTTCACCAATGCCGGCGCCAGTCCGCTGCTGCCGCGTGGCGAAGCCGACGGCAACGGCGACTTCGACCAGGCCGTGGAACGGTGGCTGGCCTTGCTGTGGCAAGCCTTGCAGGCCGGTGACGGCGTGGGCGGGCCGGCCCACGGGACGCCGCCGGTCCGGGTGCAGGTGAAAGACGTCGCCGAGATCCGCGCGTCCACGCTGCCGGCAAACACCGAGGCCTTCACGGTCCTGGCCAACGCCGAGCTGGTGAACGATCCGTCCGGCCTGTGGGATTTCTCGCGCGAGGCGCCGCGGACTTCCACGCGCGATATCCGCCTCAGGCTGCCCGACGGCGTGCGCTACGCCACAGGCGATCACCTCGCCGTCTATCCGCAGAACCAGCCCGGGATGGTCGCGGCCCTGTGCGAGCGGATCGGCATCGACCCGGACGCCATCGTCACGTTGTCCGCCTCCGGCGGGGCCGCGCGCGGCCTGCCGCTGGGCGAGGCCCTGTCCGTGCGCCAGTTGCTGACCCATTTTGTGGAGCTGCAGGACGTGGTGTCGCGCCATACCCTGCGCCTGCTGTCGCAGTCTTCGCGCTGCCCGGCCACGCGCCAGGCCCTGCGGCAGCTGGCCTCGGACGACGCCGGGAGCGGGTACGCCGCCCAGGTGGCGCCGCGCCGGCTCGGGCTGGCCGACGTGCTGGACCGCTTTCGCGCCATCGAGATAGATCTGGCCGGCCTGCTGGCTTGCACCGTGCCAATGCGGCCGAGGTTCTATTCGATCGCCTCATCGCCGCTGGTCTCGCCCGACGTGGCGACCATCACCGTCGGCACGGTCTGGTCACCGGCGCTGTCGGGCCGCGGACTCTTCCGCGGCGTGGCTTCCACCTGGCTGCAGGGCCTGGCGCCAGGCGCCATGGTGGCGGGTGCCATCCGCACCCCCAATCCCACCTTCGCGCCCGCGGCGGACCCGGCCACGCCCATGATCCTGATCGGCCCCGGCACGGGCATTGCGCCGTTCCGCGGCTTTCTTGAGGAGCGGGCCGCGCAACAGGCAGCCGGGCAGCCGGTGGCCCCGGTGCAGCTGTACTACGGCTGCCGCCACCCCGCGCACGACTGGCTCTACCGCAACGACGTGGAGCGCTGGCAGGCACAGGGCGTGGTGCAGGTCCACCTGGCCTGTTCAGTCGTGGGTGGCGAGCCGCGCTACGTGCAGGACCTGCTGTGGCAGCGCCGTGCCGATGTCTGGGCCCGGCTGAACCAGGGCGCGATCATCTACGTGTGCGGCGACGGCCGCCACATGGCGCCCGCGGTCAGGCAGGTGCTGATTCAGATCGGCGCAGAGCAAGGGGGGATGACGCCAGAGGCGGCTTCGGACTGGCTGGCGGACCTGGTCAGCGCGGGACGCTATCGGCAGGACGTGTTCAACTGAAGGCAGGCACCGGCTCGCCGGCGCCCGCTTACACCTTCCTGACGAACTCCGATTTCAGGCTCATGGCACCAAAGCCGTCGATCTTGCAGTCGATATCGTGGTCACCGTCGACCAGGCGGATGTTCTTCACCTTGGTACCCATCTTGACCACGCCGGCCGACCCCTTCAGCTTCAGGTCCTTGATGACGGTGACGGTGTCCCCGTCCTGCAGGACATTGCCTGCCGCATCGCGATAAACCCTGGCCTCCGGTTCGGCCGGCGCCGCTGCCTGCGCCGACCATTCATGCGCGCATTCCGGGCAGATGTAGAGGCCTCCGTCTTCATAGGTGAACTCGGAATGACATTTTGGGCAGGGAGGCAAAGCGCTCATGGGGACTCTCAGGTGTCTGGCCAGGGCCGTAAAGGACCGGAAGTATACCGCCCCCGCCTATGGCAACGCATCGGGCGGCAGCACGCTCCATCCCGAAACGCTGCCGGACGTCGTCAGGCGCTGGCTCCTGAGGACGCCGTTCTCGTCGAACTCGAAGAAAACCGTCGACGACCGGATCGCGCCGCCGGCGAACAGCGGGCCAATGAACGGGATAAAGCTCTCAGGGTGCGGCCTGGAGGCCGCAAACGAATAGATCAGGATGGTCGACCCGTTGACCAGGGTGGTCTGCGACGAGGGCTTCCCCAGCTGGGCGGTAACGTCGTCGAGGGTGGAGAAACCGAGCAGGAAGTTCGCCATCTGCTCCTGTTTCACCTCGACGCCCGTCGATACGCAGGCGGCCAGCATGACGCAAGTCACAATCAATGCGTGAGCAGGCTTCATATCGTCACCGCCATACTTTTTGCGCCGTGGCCGGGACGCGCTGAAGGCGCCCGGCGCGCCATGCAGAAAGCATACAACTTTGCTGAACGATTCGCCGAGGCCCGCGCAAGGCGGGCCGCCCCCTACTCCGGCACGAAATGTATCGACCGCAGCAACTCCGCCTGCCGCTCATGGGCGGCGCGCGCATCCCTGGACAGGGCCTCGCTGCTGAGCGGCTGCCCGGCGTCCATGCCCATGGCCTCCACGCGCTCGCGGTAGCCGGGCTGCTGCACGATGGCCAGCGTGGCGTTGCGGATCTTTTCCTGCACCGCCGCCGGCACGTCCGGCGGCAGCCACACCCCCATCCAGCCGGGCTCCGTCATCGCCGGGAAGCCGACTTCGGCGAAGGTCGGCACATCCGGCAGCGCGGGGATGCGCTTGGGATACGCCACGGCATAGGCCTTGAGCTTGCCGGACTTGATCAGCGGCAGCGACGTGGCCAGGCCGTCGAACATCAGCGGCACATGGCCGCCCATCACGTCTTGCAGCGCGGGCGGCGATCCCTTGTAGCCGACATGCTTCATATCCACGCCGGCCAGGCGGTTGAACTGGACGCCGATGGTCTGGCCGCGCATGCCGGCGGCATAAGAGGCATAGTCGATCTGCCCGGGCTTGCTCTTGATGTAGGCAAGCAGTTCGCTGAAGTTCTTCGCCGGCAGCTTGGGGTTGCCCACCAGCACCAGCCCCGTACGGGCCACCTGGGCAACAGGTTTCAGGTCCTTGAAAGGATCGAACGAGACCTTCAGCGCCAGCGGCGTTTCGGAAACGATGCCGCCCTGGATCAGCAGCAGCGTATGTCCGTCATGCGGTGCGGAAAGCAGTGTGTTGACCGCGATCGCGCCGGCGCCGCCCGGCTTCTGCTCGACGATCACCGGCTTGCCCAGCGACTGCGTCAGCCCCTCGGCCAGCAGGCGCCCGAGGATATCGGCGGTGCCGCCGGCGGGGCCGCCGACCACGATCCTGACCACCTTGGTCGGCCACGCCTGAGCCTGGGCGGTCGATGGGAGCGCAGCCGGCAGCGCCACCGACAGCGCCAGGCCGAGCATGCATGACAGCGACGCCCTGCGGCGCGCCGACGGTTGTGCTTGATTCATGGTTGTCTCCGAATGTTCGAGGGTTGTTCAGGGCAGCAGCCGGCTTCATCGTGAGCCGGTGATCTGCCACCCCTGCCCTTCTGCTGGCGCATCGCCAGTGCCGACCGACCCGGGTCAGGCGGCCTTGCGCAGGAAGCCCTGATTGCCGCCATTGCGGTTCGGCGCGAAGCCGTTGGCCTCCAGCGTCTCTTCGACCGTGTCGTAGAACACGCCGATCTTCTGGATGTCGCGCGCTTCCTGGGCCGTTGCCACCTTGCGGCCGAATTCGCCCGCGATGCGCACCAGCTGCTCGATCTGCTTCACCGTGCTCATCTTGGCCGTGCGCGACTGGTTCCAGAGGCAGTCCTCGGTTCCGCACCGCACATGCAGGCCCAGGGCAATCCCCATCATGTTCACAGGCAGCACGTTGCGCACGGAGCTTTCGACGGTCAGCACCGCGCCATCCGGCACGGCGCGGACGATGTTGGCGAGGTTGAAGACGCTCGGCGCATCCATGCCGCCGCTGATCGCCACCCAGTTCATGACCAGCGGGCCCTTGTACACGCCGCGCCGGATCAGCCGCTCAACGGATTCGAAGCTATTGATGTTGTAGCACTGGAATGCGCTCTGGATGCCGGCAGCGGACAGGCGGCGGATGTGCTCTTCGACCCAGCCAGGCTGGGCGGGAACCGTCATCTCCTTGTACGCGTTGAAGATCGCGGGGTTCTCGCGCGAGGTGCCCTTGAAATCCGCGAGCTCCGCGTGCTCCGTCACGTTCATCTGCGACGTGTTCACCGTGACGGTCACCTGGTCCGGAACGGGGTCGAGTTCGGCAAGCATGTGGCGCGTGTCGTCGGAAAGCCACTTGGCGGCATCCCCTTCGTTTTCCGGCGCGAAGCTGATCGAACCGCCCACCTGGATGACCATCTCCGGCACCGCCTTGCGCACCCCGGCGATCAGCTCGTTGAACTTGGACAGACGCTTCGAGCCCTTGCCGTCGAGTTCGCGCACATGCAGGTGCAGCACAGTCGCGCCGGCGTTGTAGCAATCCACGGCCTTCTGGATCTGGTCTTCCATCGTCACGGGGATGTCTTCCGGGAAATCGGAGGGCAGCCAGCCCGGCGCATACGGTGCCGCGGTGATGATCAGCGGCTGCTGGTTTTCAGGGAACAGGGATCCATCGAGGTAGTGCACGGCATGTCTCCATTGATAAAGGCACGTGGCCTGGCGGCGGCTGGTGCGCCTCAGAACGGCTTGTCGCCGATGATGGCGGCGCGCTCCATCTTGCGCGGCGCCGGCCAGTAGTCCTGCACCGCGTAGTGCTGGGTGCAGCGGTTGTCCCAGATGGCCACACTGTTGGGCTGCCAGCGGAAACGCACCTGGTATTCGGGAATCGCCGCCTGGCTGATCAGGTAGTTCAGCAGATGGCTGGCGCCCGGGGTCTTGTCCTGTCCGTAGCGCACGTTCTCGGGCGTATGGAAGTTGGCGAAATGCGTGGAGAAGCCGCAGACGTAGAGCGCCTTCTCGCCGGTTTCCGGATGCGTGCGCACCACCGGGTGCTCGACCATGGGGTACTGCGCGGCAAGGCTGGCGCGCTTTTCCGGGCTCATCGCCGCGCCGAACGAATGCTCGATGCTGTGCTTGGCGCGCAGGCCGGCGATGCGCTGCTTGATTTCCTCGGGCAGGTGCTCGTAGGCCGCCGCCATGTTGACCCAGATGGTGTCGCCGCCGACCGGCGGGCATTCGATGCAGCGCAGCACGCAGCCCATGGGCGGGGCTTCGCGCCAGCTGCCATCGGTGTGGTAGCTGTTCTCGTAGTTCTCGCGCTTGTCGCTGCGATAGATCTGGACCAGCCCTGGATGATCGGGATCGCTGCCGGCGACGGGATGGTCTTCCAGTTCGCCGAAGCGGCGCGCGAACGCCACGTGGTCCGCGCGGGAGATTTCCTGGTCGCGCAGGAACAGCACCTTGTGCGTGAGCAGCAGGGACTTGATCTCGGCAAACAGCGCGTCGTCGCGCGCGGCATCGGCCAGGCTGACGCCGCTGACTTCGGCGCCGATATTGCAGGTAAGCGGTTGGGCTCGCATGGGGACGCTCCTTTACAGCACAAAGATCGAAGACCCGGTGGTCTTGCGTGATTCCAGGTCGCGGTGGGCCTGCACGGCATCCTGCAGCGCATAGCGCTGGTTGATTTCGATGCGGATACGGCCAGCGGCAACGTGGCCGAACACCTCGGCAGCCAGTTCGGCCTTTTCGGCGGGGTCCGCAATGTAGTCGGCCAGCGCCGGACGAGTCAGGTAGACCGAACCCTTCCTCGCCAGCAGCTGCGGATCAAACGGCGGGATGGTGCCGGAGGCCGTGCCGACGCAGACCATCAACCCGCGCCGCTTCAGCGAGTCCAGCGAGGCCATGAAGGTGCTCTTGCCCACGCTGTCGAAGACCACGGACACGCCCGCGCCATCGGTCAGCTCCCGCACCCGCTTTGCCACGTCCTCATGGCTGTAGTTGATGATGTGGTCGCAGCCATGGGCGCGCGCCACCTCTGCCTTGGCCTCGGTCGAGACGGTGCCGATCACGGTCAGGCCGAGCAGCCTGGCCCATTGCGAGACGATCAGTCCCACGCCGCCGGCAGCCGCGTGCAGCAGGATGGCTTCGCCACCCTGGAACGGGTAGATGCGGCGCATCAGGTAGGCGGAGGTCAGGCCGCGCATGGTCATCGCCGCCGCGGTCTCGAAGCTGATCGCTTCCGGCAGGCGGATCAGCGGTGCGGCGGGCACCAGGCGCTCGGTGCTGTACGCACCCAGGGTGTTGATGAAGCCGGTGTATGTGACGCGATCGCCCTCCGCGACATGGGTCACGCCCGGCCCCACCGCCTGCACCACGCCGGCTGCCTCCACGCCCATGCCGCCGGGCAGCGGCACCGGGTAGGTGCCGTTGCGGAAGTAGGTGTCGGCATAGTTCAGCCCGACGGCGGCGTGGCGGATCCGTACCTCGCCCGGGCCCGGGTCGCCTACCTCGGCGTCCTCATAGCGGAGGACTTCGGGCCCTCCGGTCTCGTACATGCGAATGGCTTTTGCCAAGGCTGTCTCCTGATTGTCGTGTCCTGCCCGCGCCGCTATCATTGGCGCGACGGTAACGATTGTCAGACAGCCATGGCGCGGCACCCTTGACCGATCGCGCCAGGATTTGACATTTGATGACGGACACGACCGACGCCCCCACCCACTCTCGCGGCAGCCTTATGACCGTCCTTGTTCGCAGCGCTTCCCTGACCAAATACCTGGAGATTGCCCGGGGCGCGGGCCTGGATCCGGTGCGCATGGTGGCCCAGGCAGGCCTGGACCAGGCCTGCCTGTACACCCCGGACCTGCGCATCCCGGAAGCGCGCCTGGCCGAAGTGCTGGAGGCCTCGGCCCGGGTCACCGCCTGCCATTCGCTTGGCCTGATGGTGGGGGAATCGTGGCGCCTGTCAGACTTCGGCCCGGTCAGCCTGCTGCTGCAGCACCAGCCCACGCTGCGCCACGCTCTGTCGGAGATCGAGCGCTACCGCCACTGGCTCAGCGACTCCATCTCCATCCTGGTCACGGAGTACCCCGAGATCACGGTGCTGCATGTGACGTTGCAGACCGGCCGGCACCAGCCCGGCAGGCAGGCCATGGAACTGACCGTTGCCGCCTTGTACAGCCTGATCCGCGCCATCCTGGGCGCGTCCTGGAAGCCGCACAGCGTGCACTTCGCCCATGCGGCGCCTGCCGACCTGCAAATCCACAGGCGCCTGTTCGGGCAACACATTGAGTTCGGTTCGGAGTTCGACGGGCTGGTGCTCGCCAGCGGCGACCTGGATCGCATCAACCCGCTGGCCGATGCCAGCCTGGCCGGGTATGCCAGGGGCTTCCTCGACCTGCAGGCGGGGGCCGGCAAGCCTTCGATCGCTGCCGAGGTCCGGCGCACCCTGCACCAGCTGTTGCCGCGCGGGCGCGGCGCGGTGGAACAGGTCGCGCAAAGCCTTGGCATCAGTCCGCGCACGCTGCAGCGCCAGCTGGAGCAGGATGGAGACACCTTCTCCGCACTGGTCAATGAGGTGCGCCGCGAGCTTGCGCAACGCTACCTGCAGGATCCGCAGCGGCCGCTGGCCCGGGTCGCCACGCTGCTGGGGTTCTCGGAACCCAGCGCATTCTCGCGCTGGTTCGCGGCACAGTTCGGCAAGTCGCCGACACGCTGGCGCCAGGACGGCGCCTGAGACGGGCTGCCTACTTCAGGTACTTCATCGTGGCGACGCCGGTTGCCACCAGCAGCTCCCCATCCAGCCACACCTCTGCGCGCGAGAAGAAGATCGAGCGCCCGCGCCGGTCGACCATGCCCTTTGCGGTCAGCAGCTTGCCCGTGCCGTTGCTCAGGAAGTTCGAGGTCAGCGACAGCGTGACCGCATGGCGCGCGGCCTCGCCCGGCGCCGAGTAAAGGCCCGAATAGCCAGTGGCGGCGTCGAG
Organism: Cupriavidus sp. FW305-26; assembly: GCF_058787975.1. NCBI lineage: Bacteria > Pseudomonadati > Pseudomonadota > Betaproteobacteria > Burkholderiales > Burkholderiaceae > Cupriavidus > Cupriavidus sp. FW305-26. Next base: position 46,196 of record NZ_JBYTAH010000038.1, on the reverse strand, counting down.
CAAGGTGCAGATGGTGCCGCCATGCACCACCCGGCTGCGGTTGAGCATATTGGGCGCGAGCGGGAGCTCAAGTTCCACATAGTCGTCGCGCCACCGGGTGATCCTGACACCGATGCTCTCCAGTGCCGGATTGTCCAGGCAGAACTCATCATCGCCCTCACCTTGAGGTTTCACCGCATCCATTGCTTGGGTTTCCATTTCGCTGATCGTTTCGCTGATACCGGTGTGGCGCGCGTTGCGCGCGCTGGCCCGGAACCCCGTTTCTGCTTGATTTATGGCTTCTCGTAAATCTCTATTTCACGAAGCGAATCTTTTGCCAGCATGAATAAGCCCCCTGGGGGTCATTCACTTGCCGCGCCTGCGCCGCCTTTGACTCGGTATTGAGAACGACCTAGGCTAAGTAGGCTTACCCTGCACCTTGGCCACGCGCCAAGGGCAAGTGATGTACCGGCGACGTTGCCACGTCCTGCAAAACCAGGAGGGTTCCCCATGAACATGCGGCCAGATCCGACATTTCACGCCTCGCCGGAACTCGCGATCAGCGCACCAGCGGAATCATTTGCTTATACGGTGCTGCTAAGCCCCGACGCCTCGCAGCCAGACGCGCTCGCGGTGATCGACGCCAAACCCGGCTCGCCCACCTACAGCCAGGTGGTGCATACCGTGCCGATGACCAACAAGGGCGACGAGTTGCACCATTTCGGCTGGAATGCGTGCTCGTCGTCGTTGTCGCCGCTGACCGGCCACGCGTTTCTCGAACGGCGCTACCTGATCATTCCGGGCATGCGCTCTTCGCGCCTGTATATCATCGACACCAAGCCGCACCCGACCCAGGCACGGATCCACAAGATCGTTGAGCCGGACGAGATCTTCCGCAAGACCGGCTACTCCAGGCCCCATACCGTGCACTGCGGGCCGGAGGGCATCTACGTCAGCACGCTCGGGGGCGGTGGCCCGGATGGCACGGACGGCGCGCCCGGCATCTTCATCATGGACTGCGAGACCTTCGACGTGCTCGGCCGCTGGGAAATCGACCGCGGCGAACAGGAGAAGCACTACGACTTCTGGTGGAACCTGCCGCGCGACTACATGGTGTCGAGCGAATGGGCCCTGCCGCCGCAGTTCGAGAACGGTCTGGTGCCCGAGGACCTGCTGGGCAACCGCTACGGGCACAAGCTGCATTTCTGGGACCTGCGGGCGCGCCGCAACGTGCAGACCATCGACCTGGGCGCCAACCACCAGATGGCGCTGGAAGTCAGGCCTGCGCATGATCCGATCCGGGAATACGGCTTTGTTGGCGTGGTGGTCGATACCACCAACCTGGAGGGCTCGATCTGGACCTGGTGGCGCGAAGGCGGCAAGTTCCACGCCGAGAAGACCGCAACCATCCCCCCCGAAGCCGCCGATGCAAGCCTGCTGCCGCCGCTGCTGCAGGGCTTCGGTGCCGTGCCGCCGCTGGTGACCGATATCGATCTGTCCCTCGACGACAAGTTCCTCTACGTGTCCTGCTGGGGCACCGGCGAAATGCGGCAGTACGACGTGACCGATCCGCGCAAGCCCAGGCTTTCTGGGTCGGTCCATATCGGCGGCATCGTCCGGCGCACGCCGCATCCCAACGGCAAGCCATTCGCCGGCGGCCCGCAGATGGTCGAGATCAGCCGCGACGGCAAGCGCGTCTACTGGACCAACTCGCTCTACTCCACCTGGGACAACCAGTTCTACCCAGACGGCATCCCCGGCACGCAAGTCATGGCGCATGCCGGCCCGGACGGCGGGCTGACGCTGGCCGATGACTACTGGGTCGAGTTTCCGGAAGGCTACCGCGCGCACCAGATCCGGCTGGAAGGCGGCGACTGCTCGACCGACTCGTTTTGCTATCCCTCGGTCAAGGCTTGACCGGTCACGCCTGGGAACAGATCGGTCTCTGGTCGGCAGTGCTGGCCAGCGGCCTCTATCACGGCATCAACCCGGCCATGGGCTGGCCGCTGGCGGTATCGAACGGCTTGCTGGCGCATAGCAGCCGCGCCCTCCTTGCCGCGCTCGGGTACCTGGCTTTCGGGCATGCGCTTGCGGTATTGGCGGTGACGCTGCCTTTCGGCATGCTGGCGGCCCTGGTCGCCTGGCAAGCGCAGATCCGCATCGGCGCCAGCGTGCTGCTGATCGGCTGCGGCATCGTGCTGCTGCTCAGGCGAGGCCACCCGCGCGCACTGGTGCGCATCGCGCCATCGCGGCTGGCGCTATGGTCGTTCGCGGTGGCGATCGCGCATGGCGCCGGCCTGATGCTGGTGCCGATCTATCTTGGCCTCTGCCGTGCCGAGACGGACCTGGGGCACCAGGCCGCCGCCACGCTCGCCAGCGCCAACCTGGGCATGGCGCTGCTGGTTTCCGTCATCCACACCCTGGCCATGTTCGCCGTGGGCGGCGCCATGGCGTGGCTGGTCTACCGCTACCTGGGACTGAAGTTCGTATCGCGGAGCTGGTTCAACCTGGAGGCGGTCTGGGCCGCCAGCCTCATCCTGGTGGGGATGCTGGCGCTGGCGCTTGAGGCCTTTGGATAGGCGCTGGACTCAACCGGCCAGCCGCGCCGCCAGCCGCCCTCGCGTGATCGCGGCGATCTGTGCCAGCGCTTCATCAAGCTCCTGCTGCGTGCTGCGGCCAAGCCGGCGTTCGAACGCGGCGAAGATGCCTTCGCGGGTGTAGTGGCGCACGCAGATGATGAACGGGAAGCCATGGCGCGCCTGGTAGTCCGCGTTAAGCTGGTCCAGCGCGGCCTCTTGCTGCGCCGACATCGCGTCCAGGCCGGCGCTCTTCTGCTCGGCGTTGGAATCGGCGGTCATCGTGCCCGCGCGGATATTGCGTGCCGACAGCTGCGGGTGCAGGTTCAGGAAATCGCGCTGGCGCGGTTCGTCAAGCTTGCGCACCACGTCCATCATGGCGCCATGCAGCGCCGTTGCCGATGCGAACGGCCGCTGCGCCCAGGCGCCCTCGGCAGCCTGCGGAAAGTGTTCGAACACGCTGCCGAAGGCATCGGCAAAGGCCGCTTCGTCCAGGGCGTTGACCGACGCCAGGTCGAGTGGTTGAGACATGGATGCTTCTCCCGTAGGGATCCCGCGCATGGGGAATCATTGGATACGGGGCCGAGTATAGGAACGGCCCGCCGCAGCGGCGAGAGCCCGCGCCCTATAGATCCCATAACAGAAACCGATACCGCTAGCGGCGCATATCGCGCAGGTCGCGCAGCTCCTGCGAGGCGGCGGTCAGCATGCCGCGCAGCCAGACGTGCGCGGCCGAGCGGTGGCGCGACGGGTGCCACAGCTGGTAGAAGCGCATGAACGGGAACTCGATCGGCGGCTCCAGCACCGCAAGCGGCACATGCTGCGCATGGTAGTTGGCGAAATGGCGCGCGGTGGTCAGGATCAGGTCGGTGCCCGGGATCAGGCTGGGCGCCAGGTTGAAGTAGGGACAGCTGACGCGGTTGTCCCGGTGCACGCGCATGGTGCTCAGGCCGGCATCGACCAGGCCGCGCTGGTCGCGCGAATATGGCGTGGGCACGATATGCGAGGCGCCCAGGTAGGCCTGGGCCGTAAACTTGCCGGGCTGCGCATGCACGCTGTCCTGCGCCACCACGCACACCACCTCGTCTTCCAGCAGCACCGACAGATGCAGGTGCTCAGGCGGGTTGGGCCAGTTGCCGATCACGATGTCGACCGTACCCGCCGACAGCGCCTGCTCGTAATCGAAGGTGGCCCCCAGCGGCAGCGCCGACAGCCGCGCGTGCGGCGCCGCACGCCGCACCGCGCGCACCACGTGCGCGAAGAACGGCGGCGCCAGGTAATCAGGCATGGCCACCACGAAGCTCTGCTCGGTGGTGGCGGGATCGAAGCGCTCGTCCGAGACCAGCAGGTTGTCCAGCGCGCTGAGCGCGGCCTGGGCATTGCGCGCCAGCTGCAGCGCGCGCTCGGTCGGCACCATCACGTTCTTCTCGCGCGTGAGCAGCGGGTCGTTGAAGATCGCGCGCAGGCGCTTGAGCGCGGCGCTGATGGCCGGCTGCGACTGGTTCAGGCGGATCGCGGTGCGCGACACGCTCTGCTCGGCGATCAGGATGCACAGCACGCGCAGCAGGTAGGTATCGAACGGGTCGTCGGCGCGAATCATGTTGGGTCCGTGGCAGCAAAAGTGGAGGCCTGGCGGGTGCGGCCGCCGCCGCTCCGGGCGGCAACGCCATGCCAGGCAATGGCGACTTTGTAGCGTGTCGCGCACCGCACGGCAACCGGTACAACCCGCACGAGCCTGCCCGATGCGCGTGCGCGCACCCCGGAAAACGGCCCGCCTAGGGTAATCCATAGGTCCGCCCGGCCCCGGCCGGAGCACCCGAAAACCCGCGCCACATAAGGGATTGCAGCCCATATCGGTGCTGCTATGGGGCCTATACCAGCCCCCTCGTTTCGCATTGGCGGGCCATTCATATACTTGCTCCCAACCCGGCGGACGGCATGCACCGCCGCCAAGCAAGACCTGGCAGAACACGACAAGACAGGAGACATCATGTCGATCACGAAACAAGGCATCCCGGTATTCGCCGGCACCGCCGACGACGCCGAGGACAGCGTCTACCGCAAGGTAACCTGGCGCCTGCTGCCCTTCCTTGGGGTGCTGTGGGTACTGGCCTGGCTGGACCGGGTCAACATCGGCTTCGCCAAGCTGCAGATGCTGGACGCGCTGCAGTTCAGCGAGGCCGTGTACGGGCTGGGCGCGGGCATCTTCTTCCTTGGCTACTTCTTCTTCGAGGTGCCGTCGAACATGCTGCTGCAGAAGATCGGCGCCAAGAAGACGATCATGCGCATCACCATCTGCTGGGGCGTGATCTGCATGCTGCAGAGCTTTGTCACCACGCCCACGCAGTTCTACATCCTGCGCTTCCTGCTGGGCGCGTTCGAAGCCGGCTTCTACCCGGGCGTGATCCTGTACCTGACCTACTGGTATCCGTCGCAGCGCCGCGCGCGCGCCTTCGGCACCTTCATGTCCGCGTCGGCCATCGCCGGCGTGCTGGGCGGCCCGCTGGCCGGCTGGATCATGACCGGCATGGCTGGCGTGAGCGGCATGCACGGCTGGCAGTGGCTGTTCATCCTGGAAGGCATCCCGTCGGTGCTGGCCGGCATCTTTGCCTGGTTCTACATGACCGACAAGCCGGAGCAGGCGCGCTGGCTCTCCGACGACGAGAAGCGCGTGCTGCAGGACGCCCTCAAGCGCGACAACGCCGCCCTGGGCGAGCGCGGCCACGACTGGCGCACGCTCTTCACCAACCCCAAGGTGTGGCTGCTGATCGCGATCTACTTCTGCCTGCTGTGCGCCAACTCGACGCTGACCTTCTGGATCCCGACCGTCATCAAGGACGTGGGCTTCACCACGCCAATGGCGGTGGGCTGGATCGCGGCCGTGGCCTACCTGTGCGGCGCCGCCGGCATGATCCTCAACGGCGCGCATTCCGACCGCCGCAATGAAGTGCGCTGGCACTTCAGCGGCTCGGCGCTGGTCGGTGGCGGTGCCATGGCGGTGCTGGCCGTGCTGCTGGGCGCGCAGGTGCTGTCGCCGGTGATCGCACTGCTCGCCATGACTGCCGCGCTGGTCGGCACCATGAGCGCCATCCCCGTGTTCTGGCAGCTGCCCAACCGCTACCTGGCGGGCAGCGCCGCCGCGGTGGGCGTGGCCCTGATCAACTCGGTGGCCAACCTGGCCGGCTTTGGCGCGCCCTATGTGATGGGGCTGATCAAGAACACCACCGGCAAGCTCACCTCCGGCCTGTACCTGGTGGCGGTGATCGAGGTGCTGGCCGCGGTGCTGGTGCTGGTCGGAATCCGCAAGCTGGGCAAGCACGGCAAGCAAGGGGCCTGACATGGACAACCATAGCTTCGATCCCACCCGCCGGCGCTTCGCGCTGCAATCGATGACGCTGGGCGGCGGCGCGCTGCTGGCTGGCGCCAGCTGGGGCGCAACGCCCGATGCGGCGGCCCCCAACCAGACCGCTGCACCGGTGCAGCAAGGCGGCCTGAGCCCGCGCCTAACGCTGCACGCGCTGGACACCTATAACGGCACGCCCGCGGCCGGCATGCGCGTGGAGATGTTCCGCATCGACAATGGCCAGCGCACGCCGCTGCAGACCGTCACGCTGGCCACCAACGGCCGCAGCGAACCGCCGCTGCTGATCGGCGACAGCTACCGCACCGGCACCTATGAGCTGATCCTGCACGCGGACGAGTACTTTGCCGCGCGCAAGGCCAGCCTGCCGCAACCGTCGTTCCTGTCGAAGATCCCGCTGCGCCTGCGCGTCACCGACGCCAGCCAGCGCATCCACCTGCCCGTGCTGTTCGGGCCGTGGAGCTACAACTACTACCGCGGCAGCTGACGCCGCGGCCCAACCCGGAGACCAACGCATCATGGCAGGCATCAGCACACATGTGCTCGACGTATCCCTGGGCCGCCCCGTGGCCGGCATGCAGGTGGAACTGTTCGACGTTGCCACCCAGCCCCCGCGGCTGATCGCGCGCACCCGCACCAACCACGACGGCCGCACCGACGCGCCGATGCTGCCGCCGGCGCAGGCGCGCACCGGCGAGTTCGAATTGCGCTTCTGGGTAGCGGACTACTTCCGCACCCCCGACGTGTTCGCCGATATTGTTCCCGTGCGCTTTACCATCGCGGACGCCGCGCAGCACTACCATGTGCCGTTGCTGTGTTCGCCGTGGAGCTTCGGGACTTATCGGGGCAGCTGAAGGCAGCAGCAGGTCGCCCGCGCTGCAAAGCGCGGCGACTGTTGACGACCTCGCCGCCGCCCCTCCTAGCGCGGCTTGCGCACTTCCGTTTCCCCGGGCAACAGCACATCACCGTCGCTGGTCCGGGGTATCATCAGCGGCACCGGCTTCCCGGTCCGCTTCTCCACCATCAGCGAGCGCCGCTCGCCGCGCGCAAACAGATGTTGTTCGCCCCATTGGCGCAAGGCCAATACGATGGGGAACAGGCTCTCTCCCTTCTTCGTCAGCACATACTCGTGATACGCGCTGCCATCGGAAGCCGGCTGCGTCGTCAGGATGCCGGCTTCCACCAGCCGGCGCAGGCGGTCGGACAGGATGTTGCGCGCGACCGCCAGGCTGCGCTGGAAGTCGCTGAAGCGCCGCATGCCGTCGAAGGCATCGCGCACGATCATCAGCGACCAGCGCTCGCCGACCAGTTCCAGGGTACGAGCAACGGGGCAGGTTTCATCGCTCGGGTCTTTGCGGGTGGCCATGTCTTGGTTGCCTTGGGGCTGTGCAGCCCGTCAATGTAGTTGCATTTTAAAACCAGTACGCTTACGCTTCAACTGGTTTTGTTTTGCAACCACATGGACTGGTATGAAAACCTCCCCCGCTACGCCGGTGACGGCACCGCCTCCGACTTGCCCTGCGACACCGTGTGCGAACCTGCCGCGCGGCGCGGTGCTGCTGTTCGCCTGCGCCAGCGGCCTGAGCGTCGCCAATGTCTATTACGCCCAGCCGCTGCTGGATGCGCTGATGGCGGATTTCTCCATCAGCGCCGGGGCCATCGGCGGAGTGGTCACCGCCACCCAGCTTGGCTGTGCCCTGGCGCTGCTGTTGCTGGTGCCGCTGGGCGACCTGGTGCAACGCCGCCGCCTGATGCTGGCACAGGTGCTTGCCCTGGCCGGCGCGCTGGCTGCCGTGGCGCTGGCGCCGTCCGTTACGGTGCTGCTGGCGGGGATGCTCCTGACCGGCTTGCTCGGCACCGCCATGACCCAGGGATTGATCGCCTATGCGGCCGCGGCGGCAGGACCGCATGAGCGCGGGCACGTGGTCGGCACCGCGCAGAGCGGTGTCTTTATCGGACTGCTGCTGGCGCGTGTCGTGGCCGGCGGCGTCAGCGACGTGGCCGGGTGGCGCAACGTCTATGTCTGCGCTGCAGCGGCGATGCTGGTGCTTGCATGGCTGCTATGGCGCACGCTGCCAGTGGTGGCCAGCGCCGGCCAGCGCATGCGATACGCCAGCCTGGTCGCATCGATGTTCCTGCTGCTGCGCCGCGACCGGGTCTTGCAGATCCGGGGCACGATCGCGCTGCTGATGTTCGCGGCGTTCAACATCTTGTGGAGCGCGCTGGTATTGCCGCTGAGCGCTCCGCCCTATGGGCTCTCGCATACGGCCATCGGCGCCTTCGGGCTGGTTGGCGCGGTGGGCGCCCTGGCGGCTGCGCGTGCGGGGCGCTGGGCGGACCAGGGCTTCGGGCAGCGCACCACGCTCGCGGCACTGGTGCTGCTGGTGGCGGCCTGGCTGCCGCTGTCATGGCTGGAGACCTCGCTGTGGCCGCTGGCCATCGGCATCGTGCTGCTCGACCTGGGCGGCCAGGCCATCCACGTCACCAACCAGAGCATGATCTTCCGCACCGATGCCGCGGCGCACAGCCGGCTGGTCGGCGCGTACATGCTGTTCTACGCGGCGGGCAGCGGGCTGGGCGCGATTGCCACCACGGCGGTCTATGATGCTGCCGGCTGGCGGGGCGTGTGCGCGCTGGGCGCCGTGGTCAGCTTGCTGGCACTGGTGTTCTGGGCCGCTACCCGGCGCTTCATGCCGGCGCAAGCACCTGAGGTGTAGGGGCAGGCCTGCAGGAGGCGTTCTGCGCATCAACGCCCCCCCTCTATGTCACTCGGGCTCGATTCCCGCTGCCTTGATCACCTTGGCCCATTTCAGGGTCTCGCTGCGGACAAAGGCGGCCAGTTCCTCGGACGTCGATGGCGCAGGCTGACCTCCGGTGCGGGCAAAGTAGTCGGTGGCAGCCGGCCCGGTCAGGCCGTTCCGCATCAGTTCGCTCATGCGGTCCACCACGGGCTTCGGCGTCCCGGCCGGGAAGAAGGCCGCCGACCATGCCACCATCTCATAGCCGGGCAGGCCGCTCTCAGCCATCGTGGGGACATCCTTGAGTACCGGATTGCGCTGCGCAGTGGTCACCGCGACCGCGCGCAGCTTGCCGCCCTGGATCAGCGTCATGGCCGGAGAAATATCGGAGATCATGAAATCGATCTGGTGCCCCATCAGGTCGGTCAGGGCCAGCGGCACCCCTTTGTAGGGCACATGCAGCGCCTGCACGCCGGCCAGCATCTTGTAGAGCTCGCTAGCGATGCGGGTCGACGAACTGCCGCTGGCAAACGTCAGCGTCCCATTTCTTGCCTTGGCCAGCGCCGTCAGGTCTGCCAGCGTGCGTACCGGACTGTCGGGCGGCACCACCAATACCAGCCCGCTCTTGGCGATCAGCGATGCCGGGGCGAAATCCTTGATCGGGTCATAAGGAAGCTTCTTGAACAAGGACGCATTGGCAGCATGCGTGGTGTTGGTCGTCACCAGCATGGTGTAGCCGTCGCCGGTTGCGCCGGCCACGGCCTTGGCGGCAATGAAGCCGTTGGCGCCCGGACGGTTGTCCACCACCACGGGCTTGCCCGTCTGCGCGGTGATCCGCTCGGCGACAAAGCGCGCACTGCTGTCGGTGCCGCTGCCCGCGGGAAACGGCACGATGACGCGGACTGGCTTGTCCGGATATTGGCTGGCGTCCGCGGCCTGCGCCGTCGCGGCTGTGGCCGCGGCCAGCGGCAACAGCAGCCCGATGGCCACTTTACGCATGCATGGATGAATCATGGTCTGTCTCCTCGTGCCTTTGGCATCTGTTCATTGTCTGGGCCCTGCGCGGGCCGGATTCAGGGCACCGCGTCGTGCGCCCGCACCAGGATGGCCTCGCACGGGCCACCTTGCGCCGCAAAGCTGAAAGTGCCGCCCTCCGGCACAAAGACCCAGTCCCCCGACGTCGCGGTGAACTGCTGGTCGTTGATCTCGCCGCTGACCGAACCCGACTGCAGGAACAGCACCTGCTCAGTCGCCGCCACCGAGTGCGCTTCGGCACCGCCCGTGGCTTCGAGCTCCAGTGCGCGAATATCCAGATGCCGAGCGCCGACCGTGTCGCGCGTAATCACGGGCCTGGCACGGACGCGATGGTAGTGAGGCAGGCTTTGGGCCGCCTCATGCATCGGCACCTCGCGCAAGCTGTCCGCCTGCGCGCTGCAGCGGGGATCATCCGCTGCGCTGGCCACCACGGCCGCGTTCGGGTTTTCGCTGTACGGTGGGGCGTACACCACCATGACCTGCACCGGCTCGTCGCTGACGACCTCGAAGCGGTGGAATACGCCCATCGGATTGAAACCCCAGTCGCCCGCACGCAGGGTGCGCGCCCTGCCGGCGACCTCGCCGATGCCCTCGCCCGCCAGCAGGTAGGACGCCTGCTCCAGGTTCGGATGCGCATGGGGCAAGGCGCCATGGCCGCGAGAAATCGTGCCCAACAGCACTTCGATGCGCCGCGCGCCGACCGTCTCCCTGCCGATCACGCGCTGGTTGGCGGTTCCGGTATGGTTGGCCGGGGAATAGGCGGGCACATCGGCGGCGCGTCGTACGAATTGCGATGTCATGCGTTGTCTCCTGGTTAGTCGTCTTGCCGGGCAGCAGCTTTCGGCACGGCCAGTTCGGGGTAGCGCTCGGTAAGCTGCGCGGGCATCTCCACGTCGAGGATGAAGCGGTCGCCGCGGTACCAGAAGCGGCCCGCCGTGAGCACGTTGCCGTCGATATCCAGCGTGGTACGGACAATGCGCGCGACCGGTGCCGCGAAGGCATAGTCCAGGTCGCGCGCCAGCATGGCGTCGGCCGGCTCAACGGTCATGGTCTGGCGCATCGTGCCAAGCCGGTCGCCCAGCTGCTCCCGCAGCAAGTGGGCAATCTTGTGATGCTTCTCAGCGCCGCGCGGGAACCTGGCGAACACCGCGTCGGCCACATACAGCTCGATCAGGCAGAACGGCATCCCGTCATGCACGTGCAGCTTGCGCAGCATCACGTAGCGGTCCATCGGCGCGCCGCAGGTGGCAAGGCCGGGCGGCAGGGCCATGTTCTTGCGCTTTTCCAGGATGCGGATCTCGAGGCCGCTGGCGCCAACCGAGACATCGTTGATGGCCGAGCGCATGCCTTCGCCCGGGCCGGACGGCACCATGATGACGTGCGTGCCGCGCCCGCGCTGGCTGCTGATCAGCCCTTCCTCGGTCAGCAAGGCAAAGGCCTGCCGCACGGTGACCTTGGCAAGGCCGTACGCCTGCGCCAGGTGCTCGACCGTGGGCAGCTGGAACCCGACCGGATACTCGCCGGCGACGATCTTGTGGCGCAGCACGCTTGCCAGTTGCCGGTAGCGGGTCACGCCGCCGGCGTTATCGTCGGCCAGCGCGATGCCGCCATTGGCTGCGACCTTGGCGCTGGCGCGTGTCATGACAGCAGGCTCCGCGGCACGCGCACCGGCATCGTCAGCAGGATCTGCGCCATCCCCTTGCCTAGCGGGTCATTGCGCAGCGATGCCATGCCGCCGCCATCGAGCGCCGACTCGCAGACAAAGTTCATCGCGTCGAAGCCCGGCAGGTCATAGCGCGAGACCGGCCCCAGCACCAGGTGGCCCAGCCAGTCGGCCACGCGCGCCGCCGTGACCTCGGCGCGCAGCAGCGGGAGGTATTCCGGCCGGCGCGCAATCAGGCCGATATTGGAGATATCGCCCTTGTCGCCGCTGCGCCCGTAGGCAAGCCGGACCAGGGGGACTTCAATGCGGTCGCCACCGGCAGGGATGGCGGCAGCCTGCGCCGCGGCGGGGGCGGCGGCGTCCGTCGCTGCGTGCCCGGCCGGGATGGAGACGGCAGTCCACACGCCATCCATGACCACCGTCGGCGACAGCGCACCCTTGTCCAGCAGGAAGGCGTATTGCCGGATCGATGGCGACGGGCTGGCGCGTCCGCCGCCCGATCCCGTGGTGCCGGGCGACCAGCTCGTGCCGGCCGCCGCGATTTCGCGGGCGAATAGTTCAAGCGCCGCCTTCTCGGGATGCGTGACCGCAAGCCGCATGATGGCCTCGCGGGTATGGCGCGCCGCAGCGTGCGGCCCGAAGCAGGATTCGGCTCCCAGCACTTCGACCCGGGTGCGGGTGTAGTCGCCCCAGCCGTTTTCCGCGAAGAGCCTGCGCGTGCGGGCCAGGATGGCCTCGGCCGTGCGCTCGGCCTTGGCCGCCGCGTCAATGCCGACGATGGTCAGCTGAGCATTGCAGCGGAAGCCTTCCATATAGGTGGCACTGACCTTGTAGCAGTTGCCCGGCGCACGCCCACGGGCGCCGCGCACCTCGACCAGGTCCGGCCCGGCCTGGCGCAGCGCCACCTGCGTGAAATCGCAGGTCACGTCCGGCAACAGATAGGCCGAAGGGTCGCCGATCTCGTACAGCACCTGCTCGCCCACCGTGGCAGTTGTGACCAGTCCGCCGGTAGCGGGTGGCTTGCCCACCAGGAAGCTGCCGTCCGCCCGGCACTCCACCACCGGATAGCCGATGTTCGGCCAGTCCGGCACCTGCTCCCAGTCGGTATGCAGCCCGCCTGTCGCCTGGCAGCCGCACTCGATGATGTGGCCGGCCAGGCTGCCCTGCGCCAGCCGGTCATAATCGTGCGCCTGCCAGCCGAATTCGTGCATCAGCACGCCCAGGGTCACCGCGCTGTCCACGCAGCGGCCGGTAATGACGATCTGCGCGCCCTGGTCCAGCGCCTTGCAGACCGGCAGCGCGCCGAGATAGGCATTGGCGCTGACCAGCTTGTCCGGCAGCGGCAAGCCCTTCTGCATGTCGGTGATGCCTGCCTCGCGCAGCGATGCCACCAGCGGCATGACATCATCGCCCTCGACCACGGCGATGCGCACCGCAATGCCCTGCTCGGCGGCGATCGCCGCCAGCGCCTGCGCGCAGCCCTGCGGATTGATGCCGCCGGCATTGCTGACCACGCGGATGTTGCACTCAACGATCTCCCGCAACAAGGTCTTCATCGTCACCGTGACGAAGTCGGTGGCGTAGCCAAGCTCCGGCTTGCGCAGGCGAGCCGCGGCCAGCACGGACATGGTCAGCTCCGCAAGGTAGTCGAACACCAGGTAGTCGATCCCGCCATGGCGCACCAGTTGCGGCGCGCCCACGCTGCTGTCGCCCCAGAATCCGCAAGCGCCGCCGATGCGCACTGTCTTGTCATGCATGGTCCTGTCTCCTTGCCTTTCTCTTACTTGCCGGTCCAGTTCGGCTTGCGCTTTTCGCGGAAGGCGAGCTGGCCCTCGCGCGCGTCCTCGGTCATGGCGAACAGGCCGATCTGGCTTTCCGTGAACGCCATCGACTGCTCGAAGGACATCGCATCGATATGCTTGAGGGTATAGAGCCCGCGCCGGATCGCAGCGGGCGCCTTGTCGAGCAGCCGGCCCAGCAGCCAGTCAAGCTTGCCGTCCGGGTCCGTACTGACGTGGTTGACCAGCCCTGCCGCCAGCGCTTCCTGCGCGGTCAGCGGCTCGCCGCAGAGGCACAGCTCATTGAGCACGCGCCGCGGCACCAGATGCTGCAGCACGCTCAGCACCTGCGCCGGGAACACCCCCACCTTGACCTCGGGCAGGCCGAACACAGCCCGCTCGCTGGCCACCGCCATGTCGCACATGGCCATCAGCCCCATGCCGCCAGCCATGCAGGCGCCATTGACGCGCGCGATCAGCGGCACGTTGGAGCGCCGCGCGCAGCGCAGCAGGTCGGCAAGCCGCTGGCTCGGCTCCGAATAGTCGAACGCAAAGGACTTGCCGCTCTGCAGGTCGGCGCCCGCGCAAAAGGCCTGGTCTCCGGCACCGGTGATGACCACGGCGCGGATGGCGTCGTCGTGGTTGGCACGGTCGATCCCCGCGTGCAACCCGTCCAGTACCGCCGGATTGATCGCGTTGCGGCGCTCGGGCCGATTGATGGTCAGCCAGAGGACCGCGCCGCGGACTTCGCACAGGAGTTCTTCATTCATGTTCAGGCCTCGCTTGCCGTGCCAGCCGTATGCACCGATGCCTGGCGCGGTTCGCGCGATGCGCCGGATGCCATCAGGCTGTCGATGTCGGCCTCGTTGTAGCCGGCCTCGCGCAGCACTTCGCGGCTATGCTCGCCCAGGGCCGGGGCATGGCGGCGCTGCGATGGCGGCGTCCCGTGCCATTCGCTGGGCACCGACATTTCGCGGATGCGGCCCACCGCCGGGTGGTCGGATTCGCTGAAGAAGCCGATGTCATTCAGGTGCGGATCATCGAGCAGCGATTCAAAGGTGTGCATCGGGAACACCGGGATATCCGCCTCCTTCAGCAGCACTTGCCATTCCTCCGTGGTCCGCCTGGCCAGTTCGTCGCTGACCATGCCGTAGAGCTCGGTGATGTGCGCCGTCCGGGTAGTGATGTCGGCGAAGCGCGGGTCGGTGTCGTACAGGCCGGGCTTGCCGATCACCTTCAGGAAGGCACGCCAGTGATGGTCGTGATAGATCAGGCAGCAGACATGGCCGTCGCGGGTCCGGTAAGGCCGGCGCTCGGGAGACAGCAGGCGTGGATAACCGAATCCGCCCTTGGCTGGCACGAAGGTCTCGCCATAGAGATGGTCGCCCATCACGTAAGGCACCATGGTTTCGAACATCGGCACATCGACGCGCTGGCCGCGGCCGGAGGTCGCCCGCGCGTAGAGCGCGGCGCAGATCACGCCGAAGGCATAGAGTCCGACGGAACGGTCGGCAATGGTCAGCGGAAGATAGCGCGGAATGTCGCCGGTGCCCATGGCAACCGCCTGGGGCAGCCCGGTGGCGGCCTGGATCAGGTCGTCGAACGCCGCTTGCGGGGCATAGCGTCCGCGCTGCGAGAAGCCGAACATGCCGACATAGACCAGGCGCGGATTGATCTGCGCCAGCGTCTCGTAGTCCAGCCCGAGCCGTTGCATCGCCTGGGGCCGGACGTTGTACGCCAGCACGTCCGCATCCGCCACCAGGCGCAGCAGCGCCTCGCGCCCCTGCGGCGACTTCAGGTCCAGCACGATGCTGCGCTTGTTGCGGTTCAGCCCGAGGAAAAGCGGCCCCATCTTCTCATTGCCGCAGGGCCCGATGCCACGGGTGCTATCGCCCGCGGGCGGCTCCACCTTGATCACATCCGCGCCGAGGTCGCCGAGCATCTGAGTGGCCGAGGGGCCCATGAACACCGCCGTGATGTCCACGACCTTGACGCCAGCGAGTGCTCCAGTCGGTGTCTCCATCCTTGCTCCTGCCTTGTTTCTATAGTTCTATTAATAGGACTATATGACAAGCAGACCGGGTACGCAAGGACCACGGGCAGACGTGAAGATGCATGGCAGGAAACAAGAAAGCCGTAGAATCCCGGCTGACAACTTCCCTCAAGACCGTGAAAGCACTTTCCCGCCTTAACCTGCAGCAGGCCGCCCTGCTCTGCGCCACCCTGCTGACATCCGTTTCGATCCATGCCGCGCCCCCTGCCCAGCCTGACGCAGCCGGCAACACCGCTGCGCCGCTGGGACTGGAGCTGGGCAAGGCCAGGTGCTCTCGCCTGGCGCCGCCGCAGAATCACGCCAGGACCGGCAAGTCCGAGTGGGCCGGTGGCGACGCCGTCGAGCTCAGGCACCTGGAGCGCTTCCACCTGCAGGGCCTGACGCGCGTGATCCTGAACTGCGATGCGCAGGACACCGTGGCGCTGATCACGATGACGTTCGAGCGCCCGGCGCTGGATGAGGTGCGCAAGAAGCTCGACGAGCGCTATGCGTCCCTGCGCAAGACCGAAGGCGCGGCGGAGAATGGCTATGCCGAGTGGTCCGCCGCCAATGGCAGCCTGGAGTTGCTCTATGGGCGCGACAGCAAGCACTTCACGGTGGCGTACTGGGCCAGGGGCGCGAAGGCGAAGTACTTCTCATATAGCGGCACTGACAACAAGAAGCCCGCCGCGGCCACGCCTGCCAGCCAGCCTCAACCGGCGCCGCTGTGACCGCGGGCGGCTCGCCCCTAAAACCCCACTGCCTGTCCGTCGCGCCGCGAGTCCGAGGCCGCGATATAGCCGTCCGGCGCCTTGTAGATGAGTTGCGCCGACCCGAACTCCAGGCTGTCGCGCGGCGCCACCTCGACGCGATGGCCCATGCCGCGCAGCGTGGCGACCACATCCGGCGGCAGATGCGCCTCGACATTGACCACCGGCCCGTGCTCAACGCGGAAGCGCGGGGCATCGCTCATGGCCTGCGGATTCTGGCCGAAGGCGGCAAGCCGCGCCATCATCTGGACATGGCCCTGCGCCTGCATCGAGCCACCCATCACGCCGAACGACATCACCGGTGCGCCGTTACGCGTAACGAAGCCCGGGATGATGGTGTGCATCGGCTGCTTGCCCGGCGCCACGCAGTTGGCGTGGCCGGGCTTGAGGTTGAAGCCCGCGCCGCGGTTATGCAGCGCGATGCCGGTGCCGGGCACCACCACGCCGGAGCCAAAGCCGCGGTAGTTTGACTGGATATACGACACCATCGAACCCGCGGCATCCGCGCTGGACAGGTAGACGGTGCCGCCGCTCTTCGGGATGCCAGCGGTAGGTGTGCCGGCGCGTTTCATGTCGATCAGCGCCGCGCGCTCGGCAAGATAGGCCGGATCCAGGAAGGCGGCGGGCGCGTGCTGCATGGTGGACGGGTCCGACACGTGGCGGTGCAGGTCGGCGAAGGCCAGCTTCATCGCCTCGATGCTGACGTGATAGAAGCCGGCGCTGTCGCAGCCCATGCCTTCCACGTCGAAGCGGTCCAGGATGCCAAGGCCGATCAGCGCGGCGATGCCCTGGCCGTTCGGGGGAATTTCATGGAGCGTGTAGCCGCGGAACTGCTGCGCCATCGGCTGGACCCAGGCGGCGCGATGTGCGGCCAGGTCGTCGGCACGGATGGCGCCTCCGGTTTCCTCGGCGAACGCGACGATGCGCGCGGCGAGTTCACCCGTGTAGAAGCTCTCGCCATCGCTCTCGGCAATGCGCTGCAGCGTGGCGGCCTGCTCCGGGAAGCGCCAGCGCTCGCCCGCCTGCGGTGCCCTGCCGTCGCGCAGGAACGCCTTGGCAAAGCCAGGCTGGCCGGCCAGCACCGGCACCTGCGCGGCCCATTGCCGTGCGATCTGCGGCGACACCAGGAAGCCCTGTTCAGCGTACTCGATGGCCGGCGCGAACAGCCGCGCGAACGGCAGCTTGCCGAAGCGGGCCGACAGCGCCTTCCAGCCCGCGACCTGGCCCGGCACGGTGACCGTATCCCAGCCCACCTGGGGCATGCTGTCGTGCCCGGCGAAATGATCCAGGGTCCAACGCGCCGGCGCCCGGCCGCTGGAGTTGAGCCCGTACAGCTGCCCCTCGTGCCAGACCAGCGCGAACATGTCCCCGCCAATGCCGTTCATCACCGGCTCCACCACGGTCAGCGCAATCGCACTGGCAATGGCGCTGTCGATGGCATTGCCGCCTTCGTACAGCATGCGCAGCCCCGCCTGCGCGGCGAGGGGCTGGCTGGTGCTGACCGCGTTGGCGGCCAGCAGCGGCATCTTTTGCGACGGGTAGGGAAAGGTCCAGTCGAAAGGCAACATCGGGAACTCCATTCAGAACAGGTAAAGGGGCGCGCGGGCGGCGCCCCAGGGTTGCTGCACGCGGCTTATTGCAGGGTCACGCCGGACTGCTTGACCAGCTTTTCGGTGCGCGGGATCTCCGCGCTGACCATCGCGCTGAAATCGCCGACGCTGCCGCCGCGCGGCTCGGCGCCGGTGGCAGCCAGGCGTTCACGGAACTCCGGCGCCTTGAGCAGCTTGTTGATCGAGACATTGAGCTTGCTGACCACGTCGGCCGGCGTGCCCTTGGGCGCGACAATGCCGTACCACGGCGCGATATCGAAGCCGGCATAACCCTGCTCGGCAATCGTCGGAATCTCCGGCGCGTTGGGCGAGCGCTTTGCGGTGGACATGCCGAGCGCGCGCAGCTTGCCGGCCTTCACATACGGCAGGCCGGTCATGATGGTGTCGAAATACATCGACACCTGGCCCGACAGCAGCGCCGGGATCGCTTCGCCGGCGCCCTTGTACGGCACATGGACGATATCGATGCCGGCCGCGGCCTTCAGCATCTCGCCGGCAATATGCGAGGTGGTGCCGGCACCGAACGAGGCATAGGTCAGCTTGCCCGGATTGGCCTTGGCATACGCGACCATCTCGGGCAGCGTCTTGAACGGCAGCGAGGGGTTGGACAACAGGATATTCGGCGTGACCGCGACCACTGCCACCTTCTCGAACGCATCCGGGTCATAGCTGAGCTTCTTGTACAGGAACCGGTTGGTCACCATCGACGCCGGCCCGGACATCAGCAGCGTATAGCCATCGGCCGGCGCGCGCGCGGCCGCCTCGCTGCCGATCATCGCGGCGGCGCCCGGGCGGTTTTCAACCACGAAGGTCTGGCCGTATTCCTTGCCGAGGCCAAGGCCGATCTGCCGCGAGATCAGGTCTGTGGCCGAGCCGGCCTGGAACGGCACGACAATACGCACCGGCTGGCTGGGCCAGTCGCGGGCGCCTTGCGCAAGTGCCAGTGAAGAGGCCGCCAGCATGGCGACTGCAAGCAGGCTGCGGATAGCAGTGGAACGCATCTTTGTACCCTCATCGATAGAAGAAATGGCATCCGCTGACAGCAACGGATGGCACTTCCCAGTCCGCAATATGCGTGCCATTGGCGTTGGGCCGATCGCGGCGCGCGTCCTGTCCGCCCCCTTCCGTTTCCTGGAAGTTTGCGCAGGTCTTGCACCGGAGTCGCCCACCTGGCACCGGCATTCGCCGGACTGTCTTGTCTCCGTGGGGCCAGCGCACTGCGTGGGTGCGCCGTGCCCCGCCCTGGTGGTGGGGTGTTCCTCACCCCATTGTTGTTATTCGACTTCCATGCAGAGGTACTTCGTCTCCAGATACTCGTCGATGCCATGGCGTGAGCCTTCCCGGCCCAGCCCCGATTGCTTGACGCCGCCGAACGGCGCCACCTCATTGGAGATCAGCCCGGTATTGATGCCGACCATGCCGTACTCGAGCCCCTGCGCCACGCGCCAGATCTTCGCCATGTCGCGCGAGAAGAAGTAAGCGGCCAACCCGGATTCGGTATCGTTGGCCATCGCCACCACTTCTGCTTCGCTGGTGAAGCGGAACAGCGGTGCCAGCGGGCCGAAGGTCTCCTCGCGCGCGACCCGCATCGACGCAGTCGCATTGGCCAGCACCGTGGGCGCGAAGAAGGTGCCGCCCAGCGCATGGCGCTGGCCGCCCGTCAGCACCGTGGCGCCTTGCGCGAGCGCGTCGGCGATATGCGCTTCGACCTTGGCCACCGCGTCGGCGTCGATGAGCGGGCCTTGCGTGACCCCGCTGTCGACGCCATGGCCCGGCCGCAACTGCTCGACCGCGCTGACCAGCCGGCGCGCGACCTCGTCGTAGACGCGGTCGTGCACATAGATGCGGTTGGCGCAGACACAGGTCTGGCCGCTGTTGCGGAACTTGGAGGCAAGGATGCCCTCGACCGCGCGATCCAGGTCCGCGTCATCGAAGATGATCAGCGGCGCATTGCCACCCAGTTCCAGCGAGAGCTTCTTCACGGTGCCTGCGCACTGCGCCATCAGCAGCTTGCCGATCGCGGTCGAGCCGGTAAAGCTGAGCTTGCGCACCACCGGGCTGGCGCACAGCACGCCGCCGATCTGCACGGCGTCGCCGGTCACCACCTGCAGCACGCCACGCGGCACGCCGGCCTGTTCGCCCAGCACGGCCAGCGCCAGCGCCGTGAGCGGCGTCTGTTCGGCCGGCTTGACGATGATGGTGCAGCCGGCGGCGAGCGCCGGGCCGACCTTGCGCGTGATCATCGCCGCGGGGAAGTTCCACGGCGTAATGGCCGCGCACACGCCCACCGGTTCGCGCAGCACCAGCATCTTCTGGCTGCTGCGCGGGCTGGCCAGCACCTCGCCATCGACCCGCTTGGCTTCCTCGCCAAACCACTCGAGAAAGCTCGCGGCATAGGCCACCTCGCCACGCGCCTCGGGCAGGGGCTTGCCTTGCTCTGCGGTCATCAGCCGGGCCAGGTCTTCCTGGTGCGCCAGCATCAGGTCGGCCCAGCGGCGCAGCACGGCGGCACGCGCCTTGCCCGTCTGTGCGCGCCACGCCGGCAGCGCGCGCTCGGCGGCGCGCACCGCCTGTTCGGCTTCGGCCGCGCCGGCCAGGGGCACCGAGCCGATCCGTTCACCGGTTGCCGGGTTGCAGACGGCGAGCTCTGCGCCGCTTTGCGCCCCGGTCCATTCCCCGTCGATCAGGCAATGGCTGCGCAACAGCGCGGTATGTTGGAGTTCCATGTGTTCCCCTTATTCGGCCAGCGCCTGGGTCAGCACCGCCAGCGCCGCGTCGAACTGCGCCTGCGGGATGGTGAGCGGATAAAGGAAGCGGATGACATTGCCGTAGGTGCCGCAGGTCAGCAGCACCAGTCCGGCTTCCAGCGCACGCGTCTGCACGCGCTTGGCATGCTCGGCGCTGGGCTGGCCTGTGGCGGGATCGCAGAATTCGGCGGCAACCATCGAACCCAGCCCGCGCACCTCGGCCATTGCGGGGCAGTGCTTGCGCTGCGCCAGCAGGTGCTCGCGCAACTGCTGGCCCAGGCTGGCAGAGCGCTCGCACAGCTTTTCTTCCTCGATGACGTCGATGACCGCGTGCGCCGCCGCCACCGCCAGCGGATTACCGGCATAGGTGCCGCCGAGGCCGCCGGGCAGCGGTGCATCCATGATCGCGGCCCGGCCGCTGACCGCCGACAGCGGCATGCCGCCGGCCAGGCTCTTGGCCATGGTGATCAGGTCCGGCTCCACGTCATGGTGCGACATCGCGAACATCTTGCCGGTACGGCCAAAGCCGGTCTGCACTTCATCGGCGATCAGCACGATGCCGTGCTGATCGCATACGGCCCGCAGCCCCCGCATGAAATCGGCCGGCGCCGCCTGGAAGCCGCCTTCGCCCTGCACCGGCTCAACGATGATCGCGGCCACGCGGGCCGGATCGATATCGGTCTTGAACAGGCCTTCAAGCGCCTGCAGCGCCCGCTCAGTGCTGACGCCATGCAGCGCGCTGGGGAACGGAGCGTGGTAGATGTCGGAGGGGAACGGGCCAAACCCGATCTTGTACGGCGCCACCTTGCCGGTCAGCGCCATGCCCAGCAGCGTGCGTCCATGGAAGGCGCCCGAGAAGGCGATCACGCCGGGGCGGCCGGTATGCGCACGGGCGATCTTGATGGCATTCTCCACGGCCTCTGCGCCGGTGGTGAACAGGGCCGTCTTGTTCAGGCCCTGGATCGGCACCAGCGCGTTGATGCGCTCGGCCAGCGTGACATAGCCCTGGTAGGGCACGATCTGGTAGGCGGTATGCGTGAAACGCTCCAGCTGCGCGGCGATGGCCTGCATCACGCGCGGGTGGCGATGGCCCGTGTTGAGCACGGCGATGCCGGCGGCGAAGTCCGTGTAGGCACGGCCTTCCACGTCCCACAGCGTGGCGTTCTCGGCGCGGTCGGCGTAGAAATCGCACATCACGCCCACTCCGCGCGGCGTCGCGAGGGTACGGCGTTGGTTCAGTTCGAGGTTTTTCATGGTCATTGTGCGGTAAGGACTGTCGGCACCGGCCGACTCGCGAAACGGGCACCGCTGGCAGGGGCCCAGCGATGCCAGCCATTTCAACCGGCCTTGGCCCTATAATCCAGTACCGCTTTCGCAATTCCGATGGTGCCAATTTGAAATCGATCTGCGGCGACCAGCTGCTCCAGCGCCTGGGCCCCGAAGGCACGGCGGCACTGGGCAAACCGCTCAACCGCGGCCTCTACGAATGCATCCGCGGCGCGATACAGGACGGCAGCCTTGCGCCGGCCACCCGCTTGCCGCCGCAACGCGACCTGGCCGCCGAACTGGGGCTGTCTCGCAATACGGTGATGTTTGCCTACGACCAGCTGCTGGCCGAGGGCTACCTGTATGCACGCACCGGCAGCGGCACCTTCGTTGCCGCCACCGCGCCGGAGCGCTACCTGAACGCCGCCGCGGTGCCGGCGACCGAGGTCGGGCCGCAGGCCATGCCCGGGCTGTCACCGCGCGGACAGCGGCTGCTGGCCAATGCCTCGGCCTCGCCCACGCAATGGGGCGCATTCATGCCGGGCGTTCCCGACGTCACGCGCTTCCCGCATCGCCGCTATGCACAGATCTCGGCCCGCGTGTGGCGCAACCCGCACCCGGAGTGGCTGAGCTACAGCCATGGCGGCGGGCTGCCGGCGCTGCGCGAAGCCCTGGCGGCGCATCTGCGGGTAGCGCGCTCGGTGCGCTGCGATCCGGACCAGGTGCTGATCACCGAGGGCATACACCAGGCCATCGACCTGGTGGTGAGGATGCTGGGCTCGCCCGGCGACCAGGCGTGGGTGGAGGAACCCAGCTATTGGGGAATCCGCGGCGTGCTGCAGGTCAGCGATATCGGCATGGTGCCGAAGCTGGTGGACGACGAGGGCCTGACGCTGCCCGACACGGAGGCCGGCGGGGAGATGCCCGCGCCGCGCTTTATCTTCGTCACGCCCTCGCACCAGTACCCGCTTGGCGCCGTGATGAGCCTGAAGCGCCGGCGCGCGCTGCTGGAGTACGCCCGCCAGCGCGGCAGCTGGATCGTGGAGGACGACTACGACAGCGAGTTCCGTTTTTCCGGGCAGCCGATCCCGTCGTTGCAGGGCATGGAACCGGATGCGCCGGTGATCTATATCGGCACCTTCAGCAAGACCCTCTATCCGGGCTTGCGCATGGGCTACCTGGTGTTGCCGCGCAGCCTGGCCGGCGCCTTCCAGACCGCGCACGCCGAGCTATACCGGGCCGGCCACCTGATGACGCAGGCAACCGTCGCCGAATTCATGCAGGCCGGCGACTATGCCGCCCACATCCGCCGCATGCGGCCGCTGTATGCCCGACGGCGCGCCATCCTGGCCGCGTTGATCGAGCGCTATCTCGGCCCCGGCGCGCTGCATGAGCACGGCAGCAATGCCGGCCTTCACCTGGTGCTGCGCCTGCCCGACGATGCCGACGACGTGGCCATCACCGCCGCCGCCCGCGCGCGCGGCATCATGGTGCGGCCGCTGTCGCGCTATTTCATCGGCGATGCCGTGCAGCGAGGCCTGCTGCTGGGGTATGCCTGCGTGCCGGAGGAGGACATCGCGCCGGCCTTCGACAGGCTGCTCGGCTGCCTGCCGCGCGGCGGCATGCGCGCCCCGCAGCGTTGAACCGTGCCGAGAGACAAGCCCCGCCGTCCTGAAGGCGGCTTCATCCTGAAATAACGGAAGATGCAATGAATCAACTGTTGGTCCGCAATGTCCGGCTCGCAGCCGGGAACCAGGTCGATATCCTGATCGCAGACGGCCAGTTCGCGCGCATCGGCACCGGGCTTGAGGCGCCGGCCGGATGCCAGGTCGAGGACGGCGCCGGCACGCTGGCGCTTCCCGGCCTGGTCGAGGCGCACACCCACCTGGACAAGACCCTGTGGGGCATGCCCTGGTATCGCAATGAGGTCGGCCCCAACCTGACCGACCGCATCGACAACGAGCGCCGCTGGCGCGCCGCCACCGGCCACGATGCCCGCACGCAATCGCTGGCGCTGGCGCGCGCCTTCCTTGCGGCGGGCACCACGCGGCTGCGCACCCACGTCGATATCGACACCGACGCGGGCCTGCGCCATCTGCAAGGAGTACTTGCCACGCGCGACCAGCTGTCCGCGCAGATGGACATGCAGATCGTCGCGTTCCCGCAGTCGGGCGTGCTGGGGCGCCCCGGCACGGAAGCGCTGCTGGATGCGGCGCTGCGCGATGGCGCCGACATCCTCGGCGGGCTGGACCCGTGCGCCATCGAAGGCGACCCGGTGCGCGCACTGGATGTCCTGTTCGGCCTCGCGCAGCGCCATGGCCGCCCGCTCGACATCCATCTGCACGAGCCCGGCACCATGGGCGCCTATTCCCTCGACCTGATCCTGCAACGCACGGCCACGCTGGGCATGCGCGGCATGGTCACGGTCAGCCATGCGTTCTGCCTGGGCGACATTGCCGATCGCGAGCGCGACGCGCTGCTGCGGCGCATCGCCGACCTTGGGGTTGTCATCGTCACCACCGCACCGCCGTCGCGCCCGGTGCCGCCGGTCGCCGCGTGCCGCGCGGCAGGCGTCAGGATTGCCGGCGGCAACGACGGCATCCGCGATACCTGGACCCCATACGGCTCGCCCGACATGCTGGAGCGGGCCATGCTGATCGGCCTGCGCAACAACTTCCGCCGCGATGACGAACTCGCGCTTGCGCTCGATTGCGTGACGCACGCGGCCGCCGGCGCATGCGGCTTCCAGCGCTATGGCCTGGCGCCGGGCGACCGGGCGGACCTGGTGCTGGTCGCCGCGCAAACAGTGGCCGAGGCGGTCGTGGCAAGGCCGGTGCGGCAACTGGTGGTGTCGGCCGGCCGGGTCGTGGCACGCAACGGCGCGCTGGCATGAACGCATCCGTCAAATAGACTAGCTGCAGGGCGGCGTTGAGATCGTGCACTTGCGTTGCGCGGTAGTCGCTTGCAAAGCACATTGGCCGTCGGGCCCGGGTGACAAGCGGGCCACAACCACACGGAGGTGGTAGTCGATGAAGCCTCGTCACGATCCACAGCAATGGCGCCGCTTCTATATCCTTGATGAGAAGAACCGGCCAGTGCAGGTAGCCGACCACGACGAATGGTCGCGCTGGATGGCGGACAACGACCTGGTATTCCGCCGCACCCTGCTGGAGCAGTCCGGCGGCACGGTGACGACCCGCTTCCGGGGCGTGTCGGAGGCCGCGCCGACGGACACCCCCTTGTTCATCACGCGCGTGACCGGGCTGGCCGAGCAGGACAATGAAAGCTTTGGCGCGCAGACGCTTGACGCGGCGCTGGAACAGCATGAGCGGATCGTGCAGAAGCTGCTGCGCCAGCTGACCGGGCGGTGACCGGCAGCCGGACCAGTGCGCCCTTGCCTGAGCCTTAGCGTCGGTCGCACCGCGAGTGAACATGCGCCCCCTGCTGGAAGCCCGCCTCGTCAACGATGCCTTTGGCGATCCGGGGCTGTTCGTAGACTTCCTGGACGAACGGCGCGCGCTGCTGTTCGACCTGGGCGACATCGCCCGGCTGATGCCGCGCGAGCTGATGCGCCTGTCGCATGTATTTGTCACGCATGCGCACATGGATCATTTCTCTGGCTTCGACAAGCTGCTGCGTGTGCTGCTCGGGCGCAAGCCGCGCCTCGTGCTGGCCGGCGGGCCAGGATTCCTGGCACAGGTCGAGCACAAGCTGCTTGCCTATACCTGGAACGTGGTGCATCGCTACGCCACCGAGCTGGTCATCGAAGTGGCCGAACTTGGACTGGACGGGCAGATGCGGCACGCCTGCTTTTCCAGCCGGCACGGCTTTGCCAGGGAGGCCGAAGCGTGTGTCGAGAGGGCCGGCGATATCGTGCATGACGAAGCGACGTTCCGGGTGCGCGCCTGCTTTGTCGATCACGGGATTCCATGCCTGGCCTACCTGGTGGAGGAAAAGGCCCGGCTCGGCGTCAACAAGGAGCGCCTGGCTGCATCGGGCCTGACCACCGGCGCCTGGCTGCGCGAACTCAAGCATGCGGTCCTGACCGGCGCGGCCGCAGATTCCCCGATCCTTGTGCAATGGCGGGACAGGAGCGGCGACCATGCATCGGCGCGAACGGTCGGCGAGCTGAGCCGGCTGATCCTGGATACCGAGCCCGGCCTGCGCATCGGCTACGTGACCGACCTGCGCTATACGAGCGCGAACGTGCAAGCATTGTCGCAACTGATGCAAGGCGTCGACCAGCTCTTCATCGAGAGCGTGTTCCTGGATGTCGACCGGGCACACGGCCTGCGCAAGAACCACCTGACCGCCGCCCAGGCCGGGCGGATTGCGCGCAGCATAGGCGCACGCGCGGTGACGCCGTTCCATTTTTCGCCACGCTATCAAGGGCGCGCCGATGAACTGGCTGCCGAGGTACGGGACGCCTGGGGCACAGAGTCCTTTGCAGAACAGGTACCGCCGGCGGTCTAGATCTTGATCTGCGTGCCAATCTCGATCACGCGATTTGCCGGTATGTTGAAGTAATCAGCAGCATTGCCGGCGTTCCTGCTCATCGTGGCAAACAGACGTTCACGCCATGACGCCATGCCACTGGGACCGCCGGCTGCAGCGACGATGGCCTCGCGACTCAGGAAAAACGAGGTGTCCATGATGTCAAACTCCAGGCCAGCCGCCGGAGGCAGAGCGCCGAGCGCCTGCGCGACATCGGGCCGGTTCATGAAGCCGAAGCGCAGCGTTATCCTGTAGCAGGCGTGTCCGAGCGGCTCAACGGCTGCGCACTCGGTCGCCGGCACCGATGGCACATCCTTCATTCTCACGGTAAGAAACACGACGCGCTCGTGTAGCACCCTGTTATGGTTGAGGTTATGCATCAACGCGTGTGGCACCACATCCGGTGTCGGGGTGAGGAACACCGCCGTGCCGGGCACGCGCGGTGGTGGTGCGAGAAACAGCGAATCCAGGAACGACTTGAGGGGCACGTCGGTACTTTGGAGCCGCTCCAACAGCGCTTGCCGGCCGCGAACCCATGTCAGCATCACGACGAATATCCCAGCCCCGACAACGAGCGGGAACCAGCCCCCTTCGGCAACTTTCAACAGGCTGGAGGAAACGAAAGCCATATCCACCGCAATAAAGAAGCCGGTTGCGACAAGGCTTAGCAGCAGGTTGTAGCGCCAACCGTAGTGGATCACAAAGAAGGTGAGAAGCGTCGTCACCAACATCGTGCCGGTGACCGCGACCCCGTACGCCGAAGCGAGATTGGACGAAGATCCGAATCCGAGCACGGCAACCAGAACCGCAACAAGCAACATCCCGTTGAGAGTCGGTATGTAGATCTGACCGATCGCTCGCTCCGATGTGTGCACCACGTTCATGCGTGGCAGATAGCCCAGCTGGATTCCCTGTTTCGTCAGCGAGTAGGCACCCGAAATCGTCGCCTGCGACGCGATCACTGTTGCCGCTGTCGCGAGTGCAACCATCGGATAAAGGGCCCACGACGGATACAGCAGGTAGAAGGGGTTCTCGATTGCTTTTGCATTCACAATGATCAGCGCGCCCTGCCCCAGGTAGTTGAGCGCAAGCGCCGGGAATACCAGCCCGAACCAGGCCAGGCGAATCGGGGCACTGCCGAAATGCCCCATATCGGCGTAGAGCGCTTCGGCACCGGTGAACGCGAGCAGCACCGCCCCAAGCACCGCGAACGAGGCGAACCCGTGCTGCGTGACGAAGCCGAGCGCGTGCAGCGGGCTGAGCGCGCCCAGGATTGCGGGATACCGGGCGATGCCGTGGATGCCCGCGGCGGCCAGGGCGAGAAACCACACGATCGTGACAGGCCCGAACAGCGCGCCGATGGCGGCGGTGCCATGCCGCTGGAACAGGAACAGCGCGATCAACACACCCACGGATGCCGGCAAGACATAAGGCTGCAGCGCGGTAGTGCCCACCTCGATGCCTTCGAGCGCCGAGAGCACCGACATGGCAGGTGTCAGCACGGCATCGCCATAGAAGAGCGCCGCGCCGAACAGGCCCACCAGCAGGATCGGCGTCGGCGAGCGACCGACCTTTTTCACGGACGACAGGGCGAGCGCGAGCAGTGCCATGATGCCACCTTCGCCCCTGTTGTTTGCCCGCATGATGAGGATCACATACTTGAGCGAAACCACCACCATCAGCGCCCAGAGGATCGCGGAGATACCGCCAAGTATGTTCTCGGTTACGAGCGGGATCCCGTGGGCCGGATTGAAGGTCTCCTTGACCGCATAAAGGGGGCTCGTGCCGATATCGCCGTAGACCACGCCCAACGCAGCAAGCGTGAGCTCTGCACGGGATTGCTGCGGATGCGACGCGTCTGGCGTTTCACCGTTCATGGCATGGGAATCCACCGCTGCTCCTCGATTTTCGAACGGATGGTCCGCCTGCTCAGGGCAATCACGTGAGGGCGCCCCCGCGGAGAGCCCTTCTGTCCGGCCCCGCCTTGCGGCAGCGAGAGACGTATTCGACCCATGCCCGCCGCATGCAAAATGCCGCCAAACCTGTCGTTGGCCCAGCCTTGCTACAATTCTGGTTCACAGAACGGCAAATATCATGGGCTTTGAACAACTCGCAGCACTAAGGGATCAACTGGCAAACAAGGCAAAGGCCGAATCCAAGGCAAAAGCCGAATCACGGGCGGAAGGCAAGCGCCGGCGCCCTGCGCCGGCTGCCGAGCAGGCTGCGGCACCCGCGAAGCCGCCCGTCGATCCTGTGGTGCATTCCATTGCCCGGCTGCAGAAGCACTTCCCCAAGGCGTTTCCGAAGAACCCGGCGCCCAAGGTGCCGCTGAAGGTCGGCACGTTCGAGGATCTGGCCCAGCATGCGGGCAAGCTGGCCCTGACCGAGGCGGAGCTGCGTGAAGCGATCCGCACCTGGTGCAGCGGCGCACGCTATTGGTCGTGCATGGTGGAAGGCGCCAAGCGGCTGGACCTGGAGGGCAATGAGGCCGGCGTCGTCAGCCTGGCGGATGCCAAGCGGGCCCAGCAGCTGAAGGCCCGCCGCGGTGCGGGCACCCGGCCGCGGAAAGCCAAGCCCGCCACGCCCGCTGCCACGCCTGACACCCCTGCCGCGCCCGACGCCACGCCTGACAGCCCCGACACGCCTGCCACGCCCTGATCCCCACCGTCGGATCTGCAGCGGCGCTTACGCCAGCACCGCGCGCGCGATCACCGTCCGCTGGATTTCCGACGAGCCTTCATAGATGCGCAGGATCCGCGCATCGCGCACCAGGCGCTCCAGCGGCATTTCGCGCGTGAAGCCGTAGCCGCCGTGGATCTGCAGCGCGGCGTCGGTGACAAAGCCGACCATCTCCGAGGCATAGAGCTTGGCCATCGATGCCTGCTCGGTGAAGGGCTCTCCGTCCCGGCGCCGCACCGCCGCCTGCAGGGTCAGCAGCCAGGCCGCCTCCAGCCGCGTGCGCATGTCGGCAAACATCCATTGCAGGCCTTGCTTGCGCGCCAGCGGCTCGCCGCCGACCTGGCGCTGCCTGGCCCAGTCCGCCGCGCACGCCAGCGCTGCCTCGGCAATGCCCAGGCTGGTGGCAGCCACGTCCAGGCGGCTGTTGTCCAGCACCTTCATCGCGGTACGGAAGCCCGTGCCTTCCGGCCCCAGCCGGTTGGCGGCGGGAACGAAGCAGTCCAGCGCCACCTCATGGGCCGGCGCCCCGCGAATTCCCATCAGTTTCTCGGCGGGCGCGATCTGCACGCCCTCGCTGTGCCGGTCCACCACGAAGGCGCTGATGCCGCGCGTGCCGGCGGCGGGATCGGTCTTGGCGTAGACGACGATAAAGTCCGCAGCGTCCGCATTGGAGATGAAGTGCTTGACCCCGCGCAGGCGGTAGCCGTCGCCCTCCGGGGTGGCGCGCGTGGCCATGTCCGCCGGGTTGGAGCCGGCGCGCGGCTCGGTCAGCGCAAAGGCGCCCAGCTTGCCGCCGGCGGCCGCATCCGGCAGGTAGCGCTCGCGCAGGCTGTCGTCGCCGCCGATCAGGATGGAATCGGTAGCCAGGTAGTGCGCGCCGATCATCGACGAGGTCGAGGCGCAGGCCTTGGCAACCTCCGCCAACGACAGGATCAGTGCCACCGGCGAAGTCTCGGTCCCGCCCCAGCGCTCCGGCAGGTTCATCCCCATCAGGCCGAGCTCGGCAAGTTGCGGCACATAGCACGTGGTGGAGGCTTCGGCCCGGTCCACCTCGGCCGCCTTCGGCGCCAGTTCGCTTTGCGCGAAGCGTCCGATGGCATCGGCAATCTCAAGATCGCCCGGCTCTACGCCCAGTCGTTTATGCATGTTGTTTCTCCTTGCTGAACACTTGCGGATGCGCCGTGGCAGCGTTGGCCAGCTCGGCCAGGATGGCTTCGGTGTGCTGCCCCAGCGCCGGCGCGGGCGTCACGCGATTGGCGCCGTAGCCGGAGAACTTCACCGGCTGCGACGGCAACCGCACGGTGCCGCCCTCCGGCCCGGGCACTTCGGCAAGCAGGCCGCGGTGGGCGGCATGGTCGCTCTCCAGGGCTTCCTTGACGTTGCGGATAGGCGCGACAGGGATGCCCGCCTCGCTCAGCAGGCGGTTCACCTCGGCCACGGAACGGCTGGCCGACCAGGCTTCGAGACCGGCGCGCAGATCGCCCTCGAAGCGGCAGCGCGTCTCGTCGTCGGCAAAGCGCGGGTCCTGCGCCATCTCCGGCCGGCCGATGGCATTGGCCAGCGCCTGGAACAGCTTGTTGTTCAGCACCGCCACCACATAGAAGCCGTCCGCGGCGCGGTACACGCCGAACGGCGCGGACGAGGGATGGCGGTTGCCGACGCGCAGCGGCGCCAGGCCGGTCGCGGCATAGCGCGCGACCAGGGTGGCGCTCAGGCTCAGGGTGGCGTCGAACATCGAGACATCGACATGCGTGCCCCGCCCGGTCTTCTCGCGCGCCAGCAGCGCGGCCAGCACGCCCCATGAGGCGAACAGGCCGCTGACCGCATCGGAGACGGCCTCGCCCAGCATGGTCGGGGTGCCGTCCGGGGCGCCGGTGGCATCCATCAGCCCGCACATTGCCTGCAGGATGATGTCGTAGGCCGGACGGTGCGATTCCGGCCCGGTCTGGCCGAAGCCCGACACGCTGGCGTAGACCACCGGCGGATTCAGCGCACGCAGCGCCTCATAGCCGATGCCCAGCTTGTCCGCGACACCCGGGCGGAAGTTCTCGACCACCACGTCGGCCCGGGCGCAGAGCGAGCGCGCCAGCTCCAGGCCCGCTGCCGTCTTCAGGTCGATCACGATGCTCTGCTTGTTGCGGTTCATGGCAGAGAACAGACCGCTCTTGCCATCGACGAAGGGACCGACCGCGCGGTAGTCATCGCCGCCAGGCGGTTCGATCTTGATCACCTCTGCGCCAAGGTCGCCGAGCAGCGCCGTGCAGTAAGGGCCCGCCAGCACGCGCGAGAAATCGATCACGCGGATGCCGGCAAGCGGCAGGTCGGAATGAGTCACGTCTTGGCCTCCAGGCTTGCAAACCCGCGGGCTTGCGTTTCAGTGACACCGATTCTGCGCAGCGCAGGCTATCAAGTAAAATATTGAATTCGACTAGCACCTATAGGATTTTCTGATGCGCGTCTCCTTGCGGCTGTTGCGCTACTTCGCCGCGGCGGCCGAAACCGGCAGCACCACGGCGGCTGCGCGGCTGCTGAACGTCTCGCAGCCCTCCATCTCCGTTGCCATCCGCGAACTGGAGACGCTGTTCGAGGAAGCCTTGTTCGCCCGTGATGTCGGCGCAAGGATGACCCTGACCCGCTTCGGCGTACGCAAGCTGGCGGAAGCGCGCCACATCCTCGGAGCAGCAACGGCATTTGAAGTGGACAAGAGCGGCGATGCCGCCGCGGGCGAGGTGCAGATCGGCGTCTTCCGCACGCTGGCGCCGGTCTATCTGCCGGTGGTGCTGCGCCTGGCACGCGAGCGCTATCCCAAACTGTCGGTACGCTTTGTCGAAGGGGATCTCGCACAACTGGAAGACTGGCTGCACGGCGGGCAGATCGAGCTGGCGCTGACTTACGACGTAGGCATGCCCGAAGACATCGAGCGCGAACTGCTGGCAGAGCTGCGGCCCTACGGCCTGCTGCCCGCGGGCTCGCGGCTGGCCAGGCGCAAAGGCAGCCTGTCGCTGCACGAACTGGCGCAGGAACCGCTGATCCTGATCGACCTGCCGCACAGCCGTGAATTCCTGATGGCGCCGTTCTGGCAATTCGGGCTGCAGCCCGAGGTGCGCTACCGCGCGACTTCGCTGGAACTGGCGCGCGGCATGGTGGCGAACGGACTGGGCGCGGCGCTGCTGATCACGCAGGCGCCGGCGTCGTCCCAGATCACCGCCGTCGTGGAAAAGCCGATACGGGAAGATACCGTGCGCCAGCCGCTGGTGATCGCGCGCACGGCCCGCGCGACGCGCACCCGCGCGTCAGAGTTGCTGGCCGAGTGCGTGCGCGCGGCTGTGGAAGAAGCGAAGATCCGGCGCGCTTGACGGCGCGCGGCGTCCATTCAGCAGAGCCGGTCCGCGAACCAGTCCGCCACCAGTGCAGTCCGCTCGGCCGCGTGGTTGTAGATCGTATGCTCGCCATCCGGCCAGATTCGTAGCGTCACGTCGTCCGTGAGCGCCGCGTCCAGGAACGGCTGCTGGTCTTCCAGCTTCACCAACGGATCCTCGCCGCCATGCAGCACGAGCAGCGGGCAAGCGATCCTGTCGCGGTGCGAGTGAAAGCGCATGCGTTCGAAATTGGCCTGGATGGCTGCCTGGTTCGTGCTGCCCAGCATGGCGGCTGCCTGCTCCTCGAACGTCCGGAACGGCAGCAGTGTGGGAGCTGCGAGGGCACCGTTGATGCAGCACGCCCGGATCCTGTCGTCCGTCGCTGCCGTGGCTGCCGCCCAGAGCCCGCCCACGCTGTTCCCCCAGATGCCGGGGACGCCAAGCGATGCATCCTCGGCTATCCGTGACACAAAGCACCGGTAGGCCGCGGGAATATCCACGTCGACATGAATGCCGTGGACCAGCCGGGTTTCGCCCTGCCCCGGGCCTTCCGCCATCAGCGTGGCGAGACCGCGTTCCGCCAGGGCCCGCGCCAGCGGCAGGTATGCCACCCCCCAGCCGCTCTGCCCGCCAAAGAGCAGCACGGTGCCGCGCGCGTGGCCGGCTGGCGGGCGCATCAGCCACCCTGTCAGGCGACCATTTGCGAATGAAAGCTCAACGCGCTCGAGGCCTTGTGCGGACCAGTGGCAAAGCTGGTGCGTCGCAGCCACCAGGCGACTGTACAAGCCGAGTTTGCGTGGCGCGTCGTGATTGAAGGCCATCTGCGCAAAGACCAGGTCGGCAATCGCCATGGACTGGGCCTGGGCGGCTGTCACCAGGTGGCCGGCCCTGGCAGCATGCTCGGCGCGCTCCAGCTGAGCATCGGCGAGCGACTCGGCCACGCGATCCCAGTCCTCTCCCCGGCTGGTGGCGTCGAACAGCCGGACGGCGTCGGCATAGTCCATGCCGCAATCCAGCAAGCGTGTGACCGGCATCGCCCGCTGGAACGCAAGCGCTGCCGAAGAAACCGTTGTCGTCATCATGGCTCCCCCCCTCACGAAACAGCCGCTGCGCTGGTCCCGGCCAGCATGCTGGATTGCGCCGCACCGCGCCAGTGCAGCTTCTGGCGCAGGGAATCGACCAGGCCGGGCAGATGCGCCAGGTCGGAAACGCCGCCGAAGACAGCAAAGTCCGGCCGGCTGATGTAAGCCTGCATGCCATGCGCGCGCATGAACGCTGCCTGCGCGCCATTGAGTTCCACCACTGCCCCGGGTATCGACGCCGCGTCGGACAGCACGACGATATGGCAGCCGAGTTGCTCAAGGAAACCGAGCTGGCCTTCATCGAGGTAGCGCAACGGATCGTCAAGAGCGATCAGCAGGAAGCCATGACCGACCACGTCATCGAGGCGCCCTTCGACTTCCCCCTTGCGCACGCGTCCCTGCGGAGCGGGCGTGCCGATCGCGGGCAACAGGCTGCCATCCACCTCGGCATGCACGATGCCGGCTTCGAGCCTCGGAAACGGCGGCATCGGGGGGATCGACCGGGCCCGGAATGCGGCGTCGCGCTCGGCAACCTTTTGCGGATCGTCTTCGTTGGCAACCTTGCCAAGGAATCTCGCCATCTCCATGATCTTGCTGACGTGGGGCCTGCGCTCTTCTTCATACGTATCCAGCAGACCCGGCGCGCTTCGGCCACTGAGCACCAGGTCCAGCTTCCAGGCCAGGTTGATGCCGTCTCGCATGCCCGAACACGCGCCTTGCCCCATATAGGGCATCATCGTATGCGCGGCATCGCCGGCCAGGAAGATCCGCCCGTCGCGCCACCGGTGCGCCATGCGGGTTTCGAACGTGTAGACGACATGGCGCAACAGGCGCATGTCTTCCGGGCCCAGGCCATGCTGCTCCTTCAGCCAGCGCCAGCCGACGGCCTCGTCCTCCCAGTAGGCAGTATCCTCGCCAGGCAGCACCCGCAGTTCGAAGCGAGTCCGCCGGGTGCCGATCGGCATGTACATATGGGCCCGCGCCGGGTCGCAATAGATGGTCGTGAGCGAGAACTTCTCGCCAAGGTCCCGCTTGTTCTCCGAGTCAAGGTTCAACCAGCGCTCGTTCTGCCCGAAGTCGTCGCGTTCGATGCACAGACTGCGGCGGACAAAGCTGTTCGCCCCGTCGGCGCCAATGACGTACTTTGCGATGAACTCGCGCGACGGTGTCGTCCATTGCGAGTCCTGCGCGCCGCGCCAGAGGTGCGCGGAGATCCTGACGCCATCCTCGTCCTGCCTGAGCGTCTCTGCCTCCCAGCCGCGAAGGATCTCGACCCCGGGAAAGCTTGCCGCGCGCTGATGAATGGCGTCTTCGATATCGGGCTGGTAAATCGAGATATGGGCCGGGAAGCCGCACGCGTGCCCGGTCCAGTCCAGTTCAATGAGGAGCTCATCGTCGGCGTTGCGATACTGATACGGACCCAGCCCACAGGCATCGCGCAGGGCCTGGTCAACGTCTCCGCACGCCTGGACGATCCGTGCCGTCTCGCCATCGATATGGGTCAGGCGCGGCAGGCCATAAGGCGTGGGCCAGCGTTCAATGACAACCACCTTGTAGCCAGCCTCGCCCAGCAGCGAGGCCGCGACGAGTCCGGTCGGGCCATATCCGATCACGGCTACGTCGAAGATTTCTGCGGCCGGCTCGGGTGTTTGCTTCGGATTGATGCTCATGCTTTGTCTCCATCTATATTGGTTTTGGGGGCCGCTGTCCCGTGGCAACTCGGCGAGTTGCGCATTACGGGCGCGTTCCGTCGAAGGCGTCCTGCAGCAGCGCACGCAAGTCCTCCCGGGAAATCGGGCGCGGATTCCAGTAGGGATTGGCGCTGGCGATCTCCGCGGCGCGGTCCAGGTCCGCGTGCGCCATGCCGAGTTCACGCAGCGACGTCGGCGCCCCGAGCTTGCTCGCCAGGTCATGGACGCCGCGCGCGGCATTGTCAGTGCCCAGGGCGCGGGCGATCCGCTGCATTGCCTGCGGCGCAAAGTCCGCGTTGAACGCCAGTGCGTGTGGCAGCACCACCGTGTGGGTCTGGGCGTGCGGCAGGTTGAAGCTGCCACCGAGTGTGTGGCAAAGCTTGTGGTGCAGTGCCATGCCGACGTTGCTCAGGACCATTCCGCACAGCCACGCACCGTAGAGCGCCTGGCCGCGGGCCACAATATCGGCGGCGTCGCGATGGATGCCAGGCAAGCCCTGGCCCAGGGCACGGATACCTTCTTCAGCGATCAGGCTGGTGATCGGATTGGCATTGCTGGCGTAGAGTCCCTCGGCGGCATGCGCGATGGCGTTGATGCCGCTGGTCACGGACAGGTCGACCGGCAGGGTCAGGGTCAGTTCCGGGTCGTAGATCACCGCCCGTGGCAGCACCCGCATATCGCTGCCGGTACGCTTGACCCCGCCCTCGGTAACGCCGTAGATCGGGGTCATCTCGCTGCCGGCATAGGTGGTGGGGATCGCCAGGATGGGAATGCTGCTTTCCAGGGCAATCGCCTTCCCGAGCCCGATCGTCGAACCGCCGCCAAACGCGATGGCACAGTCGGCATTGCAGGCCAGGGCAAGCTCGCGTGCTTCCCGGGCCGTGTCGATCGGCACATGCATGACTGCACGGTCGAACAGGCCTGCCGCGCGCTGGCCAAGGGATGCCATGATTGCCTGCGCCCCATCGCGCTGCTCGGGCGTGCACAAGACCAGCGCGCGCTGCGCGCCGAGCAAGCCGATCTCGCGCTCCAGGTGCTGCAGGCTACCCGCGCCAAAAACGACTCTGGCAGGCGCTGCCTGGTAGACGAATTCCAGTGCTGTTTCCATATTGCATCCCTCAATCAATGGTGTAGTCGACCTGGTGGCGGGCGATGCGCAGCCCTGCCAGCTGCTCGCGGACGCGAAGGTGCTCCGGGTGATCGGCGTAGGCCTTGAGCGCCGCGAGCGATTCGAACTCGGCAAGCAGCACCGTGTCGCAGGCATAGTCAACGCGGCTCACATCGATGCCGACCTCCACGTGGCGCAGACCTGGAATGCGGCCGGGCAAGGCCTCGAAGGCCGCCTTGATGCGTTGCTGGGCATCAGCCCGTTCATGCGCCGTCTCACCCTTCACCTTCCACATGACGATGTGCCTGATCATTTCCGTTCGTGCGCGCGGCTCAGGACAAAATCAAAATCGAGGGTGTAGTAAGGGTCCTCGAGCAAGCTGCCATCAGGCGCAATGCCCGGCGGGTGCTGCACCCAGTCAGCCACCAGCGTCGAGCGCACGCCGAACACGGCGTCGGAGTCGAGGTAGCGGTCACCGTCGCGAAAGACATGGGTAATCAGCGTCTCGCAACCCGGTGCACTGATCATGAAGTGCAGGTGGGCAGGCCGCCAGGGATGGCGGCCAAGCGCCTCCAGCAGCGCGCCGACCGGGCCGTCATGCGGAATCGGATAGGGTTCGGCCAGGATCGAGCGAAACGAAAACCTGCCGTCTTCGCCGGTTCGCAAACGCCCGCGCGCACGGTGGGTATGCTCGCCGTCAGGGCCCGGAATCTGCACGTCATAGTGGCCGTGCTGGTCCGCCTGCCAGACTTCGATGGAGGCATCCGGAATGGCCGTCCCCTCCCAGTCCCGCACCTGCCCGCGCACAAAGCAGGGCTCGCCTTGCGCGCCATTCGAGATATCCGCGCCGCTGTCGTACGCGGGACTGTCTTCCACGTAAAACGGGCCAAATACAGTGGACTCGGTGCAGCCTGCCGGCTTCACGTTGTTTTGTGCCGTCACCAGCATCGACAGGCCAAGCACATCGGACAGCAGGATGAATTCCTGGCGCTTGTCATCGGTGATATGGCCCACCGCAGTCAGAAAACGAATGGCCGCGAACCATTCTTCCTCGCTCAGCTTCACATCACGCGCGAAGGCATGCAAATGCTGGACGAGACTGGTCATCACGGTGCGCAGGCGCGCATCGCGGCAGTTCGCCATCGACGCAAGCACCGCCTGCGTGATCGTGTCTTCATTGAGGTTTCGCATTCCGGGTGTCTCCGCATGTTTTCTGCTTCTCGCTTGCTGCTAACATTAATTCCTTCCTCCACAGGTAAAAAGAGGTGGAAGCGAAGTAGTGTTCTCCTCTAGCCGGAAGAATTGATGGACAAGTGGACGCAGATTGAGTTTTTTGTGCAGGTTGCGGAACTCGGCAGCCTCACAAAGGCGGCGGAGCAACTCGGCATGTCGAGTGCGGCAGCCACCCGCTGCCTCAATGCGCTGGAAGAGCGCCTGGGAGCGCGCCTGGTCGAGCGCACCACGCGCCGGCTCTGGCTCACGGATGCCGGCCGTGAGTATCACCGGCGCTGTGCCGCGATGCTGGCTGAAATGGCCGAAGCCGAGGCCGCCATCAACGAGGCCACGCTCAATCCAACCGGCGTTCTTCGCGTGACCGCATCGGCATCCTTCGCGATGATCCATCTCGCGCCGGCATTGCCGGCATTTCGGGCGTGCTATCCGAACCTGGCGGTCCAGATCATTGCTGCCAATCGCTACCCTGACTTTATCGAGGCCGGGATCGATGTGGCCATCCGGACACGCGAACATGAGGGGGATTCAGGGATTACGGTGCGAAAACTGGCCGAGACGCGCCGCGTACTGGCGGCGTCGCCTGGCTACCTTGCCGAGCGCGGCATGCCAGATGCGCCAGATACCTTGCGGCAGCATCAGATGCTCATTTACAACCTTGCCAATGATCCCTACCTGCTTCACTTCCGGCGAGGCGACGAAACGGCAACCGTACCTGTGACCAGCGTGCTCGACTCCAATGAAGGCCAGGTGATCCGCGCAGCGGCCCTGGCGGGCCATGGCATCCTGGTACAGCCGCTCTACATCATCTACGAAGACATCGTTGCCGGCCGGCTGGTGCCGGTCCTGCCGGATTGGCAACTGCCCAAGCTGACGATCAACGTCGCGTATCAGTGCCGCCGCCACCAGCCGGCCAGGATTCGCGTCTTCATCGACTTCCTGTTCGAACGATTCGAGCGGCTTGGACTCGCGAGAAAGTGGGAGATGACCGCCAGGTAGTGCGGCTTGCTGACTGTGATAGCGTGGAGCCTTCCGACTTTCCGCCCACCCATGACCGATTTCGACGCCGACGCCCTCAAGCGGCTGGTCACAGTCACCATGCCCTTTGGCAAGCACAAAGGCACGGTGATCGCCGACCTGCCAGGCAACTACCTGAACTGGTTCGCGCGCGAGGGCTTCCCGCCGGGGCAGATCGGCGCGCTGCTGGCGCTGATGCATGAGCTGGACCACAACGGCCTGTCGCATCTGCTCAGGCCGTTGCGTGGGCGCACCTAGCGCCGTCAGAGCCGAGGCTCAGGTCACCGGTGCCGGGTTGAACAGCACCAGCGCATTGCGGATCTTCCAGTGCTCGGCCCATGACTTCTTGCCACTGGCCACGGCCAGGAGCGTGTGGAACAGCTCCCAGCCCACTTGCTCGATGGTGGCCTCGCCGGTCGCGATGCGGCCGGCGTTGACATCCATCAGGTCATGCCAGCGCCGTGCCAGGTCATTGCGGGTGGACACCTTGATCACCGGCACCTCGGCCAGCCCGTACGGCGTGCCGCGCCCGGTGGTGAATACGTGCAGGTTCATGCCGGCGGCCAGCTGCAGCGTGCCGCA
This sequence comes from Cupriavidus sp. FW305-26, assembly GCF_058787975.1. Classification (NCBI taxonomy): domain Bacteria; kingdom Pseudomonadati; phylum Pseudomonadota; class Betaproteobacteria; order Burkholderiales; family Burkholderiaceae; genus Cupriavidus; species Cupriavidus sp. FW305-26. The sequence goes on along the minus strand of NZ_JBYTAH010000038.1, from coordinate 7,399 downwards.
GACAAAATCGCCCGCGGGCGTGGCGGCGTAGATCAGCCCCTTCTGCGTGACCTTCTCGCCGGGGCCGGTGACGCCGTGGATCGGGCCGGTGCCCGACTTGACGATCGAGCCCATCGCCTTTTCCACGATGTTCGACAGGCCGCCCTTCTTGTTGCCCGGCGTGGTGTTGGCGCTGCGGTCGACCTTGCCCTGCTCCAGGTAGCGGTCGTACCAGGCCATCTGCCGCACCAGCGCCTCGGCCACCTCGGGCGTGGCGGCGCGCGCGGTGAGCTGGTCGATGCCGTCGCGCACCTCGGTCACTTCGGAGAACATCACCGTGGCCCCGGCGCGCACCAGCAGGTCGGTGGCAAAGCCCACCGCGGGGTTGGCGGTGACGCCGGAGAAGGCATCGCTGCCGCCGCACTGCACGCCGACCACCAGGTCTGACGCCGGACAGGTCTCGCGCCGGCGCGCGTTCAGGCGGGCCAGATGCTTCTCTGCCGTGGCCATGATCGAATCGATCATCGAGGCAAAGCCCACGTGCTGCTCGTCCTGCAGGCAGACCACGTCGGGCTCGCCCTCCTGCTGGATCGGGATGGTGCCGGCGCCGATCAGGCGCGCCGGCTGCAGCTTCTCGCAACCCAGGCTGACGATCATCACCTCGCCGCCGAAATTGGGGTTCAGCGCGATATTGCGGATGGTGCGGATCGGGATGCCGGCATCGGGCGCGTCGATTGCCACGCCGCAGCCGTAGGTGTGCTCAAGGCCCACCACGTCGTCGACATTGGGATACTTCGGCAGCAGTTCTTCCTTGATGCGCCGCACGGCAAACTCCACCACGCCCTCCACGCACTGCACCGTAGTGGTGATGCCCAGGAGATTGCGTGTGCCAACCGAGCCGTCCGCATTGCGGTAGCCCTCGAAGGTATAGCCTTCCAGCGGTAGCAGCGGCGCCACGCGCGTGCCGACCGGCAGGTCGTGCAGTTCCGGCGCGGCCGGCATGCGGATCACGCGCTCATTGACCCAGCTGCCGCGCGGCAGGTCTTTCAGAGCATAGCCGATCACCACGTTGTAGCGGATCACCGCGTCGCCCTCGCGCAGGTCAGTCAGCGCCACCTTGTGGCCCTGGGGTACGCCCTCGGCCAGCACCAGGCCGCAGGGGAATTCCGTTCCCGCCGGCAGGCCGCCGTCGTTGGCCACGATCGCGACGTTGTCGTTCGCGTGCATCGTGATGTACAGCGGGCGAGCCGCCTGTCCACCTGCTGTCGGGGTCACTGTCATGTCATCTCCAGCCGGGTGCGCGTCGCGCACTTTTAGTGTTACGTTGTCTGACAACAAGCTAATCGTTTACGGTGGTCCACGGCCTCGGGAATTCGCTATTCTCTACTATTTCTGGCCGGAAATAAGCAGCTCCCCCAGACCAGTTGTACGATAACATATAATGAACCGGCATTGCCCGCCTCTATAAGGATGCCGCCCCGCCGTAATCCTGCTGCACCGCAAAATGACCATTCCCCGCAATATGGCCTATAAGGGATGCAACCGGTTTCATGCCACGAGAACCGGACAGGAGACCTTCCCGCGTGGCCACGCGCATCGCGCAACCACGCCGCACCGATACCCCATACACCGGCCGCTCCCTCGGCCACGCACACGACAGGAGGCATGACTCATGCGCTGGAAGCAACGTCCGCAAGGTTCCAACTGGGGTGACTTCGGCCCCGACGACCAGCTCGGCCGCATCAACCTGATCGGCCCGGAACAAGTCGTCAAGGGCGCGCGCGAGGTGCAGGCCGGCATCAGCTTCTGCCTGTCGCTGCCGCTGGACTACCCCGGCGGCAACAAGCTCAACCCGCGCCGGCATCCGCCGGTGCTGCGGCCTACCCTGCGCGACGACATCCCCTATTTGAACTTCCCGCTGGCCAAGGTCGATCCCGCCGCCACCGACGTCATCAGCGACGACCAGGTGCTGCTGTGCCTGCAATACAGCACGCAATGGGATGCGCTGGCGCACGTGGGGGCGCTGTTCGATGCCGACGGCGACGGCCGCCCGGAGCGCGTGTACTACAACGGCTACCGCGCCAACGAGCATATCGTCGGCCCGGTGGACTATGCCGAGGACGACAACTTCGCCGCGCACCCTTGCGGCCACGACCACAGTGCCGCGCAGGCGCTGGGCATCGAGAACTTCGCGGTCAAGGGGATGCAGGGCCGCGGCGTGCTGGTGGACCTGGCGCATACCTTCGGCATGGACTTCCGCAATGTCGGCTACGATGACCTGATGCACGCGCTGGATGCCGGCAATGTGGAAGTCGAACGCGGCGACATGCTGCTGCTGCGCACCGGCTTTGCCGAGGTGGTGCTGTCGATGCAGCGCAAACCCGATGAAGCCGTGCTGCACCACAGCTGCTGCGCGCTGGACGGCCGCGACGAGCGCCTGCTGAACTGGATCACCGATGCCGGCATCGCCGCGCTGATCGCCGACAACTACGCGGTGGAACGCTACCCCGCCCGCCCCGCGCCCGACGGCGACAAGTGCCACCCGCTGCTGCCGCTGCACCACCATTGCCTGTTCAAGCTGGGCCTACCGCTGGGCGAGCTGTGGTACCTGCGCGAGCTGGCGGACTGGTTGCGCGCCAACGGCCGCACCCGCTTCCAGCTCACCGCCCCGCCGTTGCGCCTGCCCGGCGCGGTGGGGTCGCCGGTGACGCCGATCGCCACGGTATAAGCCAACAACAATAAACCAGGGAGACACCATGAACCATCGCCACGCGCTCCGCCGCATTGCCGCCAGCGCCCTCGCCTTCGCCGCGGCGCTTGCCTGCGGCACCGCCCAGGCCCAGCCCAGGGCCGCCGTCTCTGACGATGTCGTCAAGCTCGGCATGCTGCTCGACATGAGCGGCCTGTATGCCGACGTCACCGGCCGCGGCAGCGCCACCGCCGCGCAGATGGCCATCGACGATTTCGGCGGCAAGGTGCTGGGCAAGAAGATCGAGCTGGTGGTGGTCGATCACCAGAACAAGGCCGACATCGCCGCCAACAAGGCGCGCGAATGGTTCGACACTGCCAATGTCGACGCCATCCTCGACGTGGCCGCGTCTGCGCCGGCGCTGGCGGTGCTTGAGGTTGCACGACAGAAGAACCGCATCGTGGTGTTCTCCGGCCCGGGCACCGAGCGCATCACCAACGACCTGTGCACGCCGGTGTCAGTGCACTACGCCTACGACACCTACGCGCTGGCCAACACCACCGCGCGCGCGATGGTGCAGCGCGGCGGCAAGTCCTGGTTCTTCCTGACGGCGGACTACGCCTTCGGCCACACGCTGCAGGACTCGGCCACCGCGGTCGTCAACGAGACCGGCGGCAAGGTGCTGGGCGCCGCGCGCCACCCGCTGGCCACCAGCGACTTTGCCTCTTACCTGCTGCAGGCGCAGGCCAGCAAGGCACAGGTGGTGGGCCTGGCCAATGCCGGCGGCGATACCGTCAACGCGATCAAGGCCGCCTCCGAATTCGGCCTGACCCGCAACAACACGCAGCGCATGGCGGGCCTGCTGCTCTATATCAACGACATCCACGCCATCGGCCTGAAGACGGCCTCCGGGCTGGTGCTGACCGAAGCTTTCTACTGGGATATGAACGATGCCACGCGAGCCTGGTCGCGCCGCTATTTCGACAAGCTCAGGAAAATGCCCAACATGAGCCAGGCGGGTGCGTATTCATCGGTGACGCACTACCTGAAGGCCGTGCAGGCAGCCGGCACAGACGAGACCGCGGCGGTGATGAAGAAGATGAAGTCGATGCCGATCAACGACTTCTTTGCAAAGAACGGCCGCATCCGCGAAGACGGCCGCATGGTCCACGACATGTATCTGTTCGAGGTCAAGACGCCGGCCGAGTCCAGGTACCCATGGGACTACTACAAGGTGCTGGCCACGGTGCCGGGCGAGCAGGCGTTCATGCCGGTGTCGAAATCGCAGTGTTCGCTGGTCAGGCGCTGATGGCGGCGCCGGTAGAGATAAGCGATTTATGAGGCGCGGGGACGAAGTTTCTGACCAATACAGACCATGGTTTGTATTCGAGAAATACAATCTATATTGCGTATTTAGTCCCTGGTCAGATTTTCCAGCCACAGGCTCATCAACCCCGCCCGGCCCCTGACGCCGAATTTCCGGAAAATGCCGGTCACATAGGAATGGGTCGTTGAAACGGCCAGGCCGAGGCGCTGGGCAATCTGCTTTTCCGATGCGTCGGTCAACAGCAGCCGCAAGACCTTCTGCTCGTGGGGCGCCAACGGAACGGAAGAAAGCGCCAGCCCAAGGTCAAGAATGCTCTCCTTCTTCAGCGCAGTGACATCGCGGGCAACCCCGACGCGCAACCGTTCCGACTGGAGCCATCCGGCGGACCACATGATATGGACGGCACTGCCGTCCTTGTGGCGATAGCGGTTTTCAAAACCGATCCGCTTCTTTCCCGACATCACCTGCTTGGCCTCGATAATGGTCCGGTCCCGGTCGGCGGGCATGACCAGATCGATGATGAACTCGCCCGCCATATCCTTCGGCGTATAGCCAAAAATGCCCTCGCACGCGGCGCTGACATACTGGATGCGGCCGCCTGTGTCGACCAGGAATACGGCGTCCAGCAGTTGGTCGGCAAACGCAGTGATGTCTTTTCCGATCTCGATACTCATGGCAGTCCAGACCCCCGATACTGGCGCTTGTACTGGCGCCTTGATTGGCCCCTTCGCCCGGATTTCAGCCGAACGCGGATCAACGTGAAGACTAGACCACGCGCCAGCGCATGTACAGTGTTGGCATCGATAAAACCGTGCATGGCTGGCCAGCCGGAAGGCCTTTAACCGCGCCACTCATGCCTGCGCGCCGTCAAAGGCACCCTGCTGATTGGCAGGGTATGACTTTTGCACGGTTTCGATACCATCATGGCCATCATTTGCCCGGTCTTCGGCTAAATAACAATGGCCCCGCCGGGGGCTTCCAAAGCCGTAGTCAACGAGAGTCGGGGCAAGTGAGCCAAGCCTCAGCATTGCCTACCTCTTTCGAGGGGGGAGTCGAGGTCAGGAGGGGAGCGGCCCGGCCCGCTGACGGAGGTGGCAGTGGCCTCTGTCAGCGGGGACCGTGCAACGCTGCGGCAATGCCCGGGTCGTACCTGTTCGGCGGTGTCCCTACCCCCTCATTGGATCTGCGCAATCCGCAGCAGGTTGGTGGTTCCCGCCACCAGGAACGGCAGCCCCGCGGAGATGACGATGGACTGTCCGGCTTCCCCGAAGCCCTCCGCCAGCACAGTGCGGCTGGCCAGATCGGTCATCTCCGGCACATCCAGCACCTCGTGGCAGAGCACCGCATGCACGCCCCAGGTGAGCGTCAGCCGCCTCGCCGTCGCCATGCGCGGTGTCATGCCGAGAATGGGCACCTGCGGCCGCTCGCGCGCCATACGCAGCGCCGAATAGCCCGAGCTGGTATAGGCGACCGTCGCCGGCACCCTGAGCAAGCCCACGATATGCCGCACCGCATAACCGATGGCATCAGCCGCGTCCGCGCGCGGCGGCGTGTGGGATGCCTCGATGGCGTCGCGGTACAGCGGGTCGGATTCCGTGCGGGAGATAATGCTGTTCATCATTCGCACCGCCTCCACCGGATACCGGCCGGATGCCGACTCGGCCGACAGCATGACCGCGTCGGCACCGTCGTAGATCGCCGTCGCCACGTCTGACGCTTCCGCGCGGGTGGGCACCGGGGCGGCAATCATCGATTCGAGCATTTGCGTGGCAACGATGACCGGCTTGCCGGCCTTGCGGCATGCGCGGACGATCTGCTTCTGCAGCGAGGGCACCTGCTCGGCCGGCATCTCCACGCCCAGGTCGCCGCGCGCCACCATGATGGCATCGGCCTCGGCGACGATCAGATCCAGGCTCTGGATGGCGGCGGGCTTCTCCAGCTTGGCCACGATGCCGGCGCGGCCGTTGACAATTGCCTTGATCTCCCGGATGTCTTCGGGCCGCTGCACGAAGGACAGCGCGATCCAGTCCGCACCCAGGGCCAGACCGAAGTCGAGGTCGCGCCGGTCTTTTTCGGTCATGGCCGACAGCGGCAGCACCGCATCCGGCACGTTCACCCCTTTTCGGTCCGAGAGCGTACCGCCGTTGACGACCGTGGTCTCGGCGAAGCCGGCGCCGCACTGCTCGACGCACAACCGGATCTTGCCGTCGTCCAGCAGCAGCTCGACGCCTTCGCTCAGCGCGGCGAAGATCTCCGGGTGCGGCAGGCAGACCCGGCTGGCCGAGCCGGGCGCCGCGCTGTCCAGGTCCAGCCGGAAGCCGGCTCCCGCGGCCAGTTGCACTGGCCCGTCGGCGAAGGTGCCGATGCGCAGCTTCGGACCCTGCAGGTCGAGCAGCACGCCGATCGGACGGCCGCGTTCGCGCTCCACGGCGCGGATCGCTTCGAACCGTTGCCGGTGGTCGTCGTGGGTGCCGTGGCTGAAGTTGAGCCGGAAAACATCGGCGCCGGCCTCGAACAGCGCGTCGATGAGCTCCAGGGTGCTACTCGCGGGGCCGAGCGTGGCCACGATCTTGGCGTTGCGAAGGCGTCTCATGCCATTGCTCCATGTCAGCGCGCGACGAGGGCCGCGCGTAAATCGTTCACCCCGGTCAGGTGTTCTGCACGACGATGCTCGGGAACTTGCTGGTCATGTCGCGCGCCTTGTCGGCGACCTTGATCGCCACCTTGCGCGCGATGGCGCGGTACATCCCGGCCACCGGGCTGTCGGGCTCGGCCACCACGGTCGGGCGGCCGGAGTCGGCCTGCTCGCGGATCTGCAGGTTCAGCGGCAGGCTGCCCAGCAGGTCAACGCCGTAGTCGGCGCACATCTTCTCGCCGCCGCCGTGGCCGAAGATATGCTCGACATGGCCGCAGTTCGGGCAGCAGTAGACCGCCATGTTCTCGACGATGCCCAGGATGGGAATGCCCACCTTCTCGAACATCTTCAGGCCCTTCTTGGCATCCAGCAGCGCGATATCCTGAGGCGTGGTGACGATCACCGCGCCGGTGACCGGCACCTTCTGCGACAGCGTCAGCTGGACGTCGCCGGTGCCCGGCGGCATGTCGACGATCAGGTAGTCCAGGTCGTGCCAGTTGGTCTGGCGCAGCAGCTGCTCCAGCGCCGAGGTGACCATCGGGCCGCGCCATACCATCGGGTTGTCCTGCTCGATCAGGAAGCCGATCGAGTTGGCCTGCAGGCCGTGCCCTTCCAGCGGCTCCATGGTCTGGCCGTCGGCGGATTCCGGGCGGCCGTCGATGCCCAGCATCATCGGCAGGCTCGGCCCATAGATGTCTGCGTCGAGCATGCCGACGCGCGCGCCTTCCGCCGCCAGCGCCAGCGCCAGGTTCACGGCCGTGGTGGACTT
>NZ_JBYTAH010000037.1:0-71196 GCF_058787975.1 Cupriavidus sp. FW305-26 | reverse complement strand
CGCCGGGGCGGGGCTGCGAGGGAACTGCATGCTGCATGGTTGTCTCCGTACCGGGCCGGTCCGGCGCCTGTCCATTGGCTGGCGCTGGCTGGCCCATCTGATCCAGGAATCACCGGCGGCCCCGTACTGCTCTACTGGCGGGTGGCTGCCGGCCTTACGTTCCGTGCTGGCTTCCGGGTCGGGAGCGCGCCACTTCGCGGATGGCCCCCCTGTTGAGGCGGAATCCACGCAATCGCCTGTCCGGACCGGATTGTCCGCGGCAAATTGTCTGAACGTGGAAGCGAATATAGTGCATATCATTTTTGTATGCAATTTTTGAATTCACTGTGCTAACATGAATCGCACAGAATAGAGCTTCGGCCCGGGCGCCACGCCCGCGCCGGCAGGCCTTGCGGCAGACGCCGGCGGGTCTTGCCGGACCACCCGCCGCGGCGTTCACGCACTTCCAGCAGGAGACAACGCATGGCAGCAAATCCGTCGCCGTCCGCCGCAGAGACTGGCACGCGCATCATGGCCTGGGCCGACGCCCTGGCCGTCCACACCGAGCAGCCCGGCATGCTCACCCGTACCTACCTGACCGAGGCCCACCACGGCGCCGCCGCGCAGCTGACCGAATGGATGCAGCAGGCCGGCATGACGGTGCGGCGCGACGCCGCCGGCAACGTGATCGGCCGCTATGAGGGCACCTCGCCCGATGCGCCGGCGCTGCTGACGGGCTCGCACTTCGACACCGTGCGCGACGGCGGCCGCTATGACGGCAACCTCGGCGTGATCCTGCCGATCGCGTGCGTGGCCGAATGGAACCGCCAGGGCAAGCGCTTCCCGTTTGCGATCGAGGTGGTCGGCTTTGCCGAGGAAGAGGGCGTGCGCTTCAAGGCCACGCTGCTGGGCAGCCGCGCCATCGCCGGCACCTTCGACAACAACGTGCTGGACAACGTCGACGACAGCGGCAAGACCATGCGCCAGGTGATGCGCGAGGCCGGTTTCGACGCCACTGCCTTGCCCGCCGCCAGGCATGACAGCAGCAAGGTCGCGGCCTTCATCGAAGTCCACATCGAACAAGGTCCGGTGCTGCTCAATGAAAACCTGCCGGTGGGCGTGGTGACGGCAATCTCCGGCGCCACCCGCTTTATCGTCGAGCTCGAAGGCCTGGCCGGCCACGCCGGCACGGTGCCGATGGACATGCGCCGCGACGCCGCCATGGCCGGGGCCGAGATCGGCCTGTATATCGAGAAGCGCTGCGGCGGCAAGCCGGGCCTGGTCGGCACGGTCGGCCAGTTCAACGTGCCCAACGGCGCCGCCAACGTGGTGCCGGGCCGCGCCGTGTTCTCCGTCGACATCCGCGCCGGCGCTGACGCCGAGCGCGAGGCCGCCGTCAACGACGTGCTGGCCGAGATCGAGCGCGTGTGCGCGCGCCGCAACGTGCGCACGCAGGTGCGCAAGACCCATGAGGCCAAGAGTGTTCCCTGCGCCCCGTGGCTGCAAGAGCAATGGGCCGCCGCGATTGCCCGCCAGGGCGTGCCGGTGCGCCACCTGCCGTCGGGCGCCGGCCACGACGCCATGGCCATTGCCGCCATCGCCGACGTCGCCATGCTGTTCGTGCGCTGCGGCAACGGCGGCATCAGCCACCATCCCACCGAAACCATGACCGCCGAGGACGCCGCCCTGTCCGCGCGCGTGTTCAGCGATTTCGTCGAGCACTTCCGCCTGCCGCAGTAAGCCAGCGCAGATTCCCCGGAACCCACCCGAACCCCTCCGTAGTTGAGAGAACAAGTCATGACCGCACGAGACAATATGAACCCCACTGAAACCACGCTGACGCAGTTCATCGACCAGCACCGTCCGGAACAGGAAGCCTTCCTGGCCGAACTGGTCAAGGTGCCCTCGGACAACCCCGCAGGCGACTGCGACGCCCATGGCAAGCGCGCCAAGGAACTGCTGGAGGGCCTGGGCTTCACGGTGGAGGCGCACAAGGTGCCGGACGAGCTGGTGAAGGCAGCCGGCATGATCAGCGCCACCAACCTGATCGTGCGCAAGCAGTTCGGCACGGGCGGCCCGACCATCGCCATGAACGCCCACGGCGACGTGGTGCCCCCGGGCCTGGGCTGGACCAAGGACCCGTACGGCGGTGAAGTGGCCGACAGCGAGCACGGCCCGGTCATGTACGGCCGCGGCGTGGCGGTATCCAAATCTGACTTCGCCACCTACACCTACGCCGTGCTGGCGCTGATGGAAGCAGAGAAGCAGGGCGCCAGGATCAACGGCGCGGTCGAGCTGCAGTTCACCTATGACGAGGAAACCGGCGGCGACATCGGTCCCAAGTTCCTGCTCGACAACAACCTGAGCAAGGCCGACTACGCCATCTCGGCCGGCTTCTCGTACGGCATCACCTCGTCGCACAACGGCTGCCTGCACGTCGAAGTGACGGTCAAGGGCAAGCAGGGCCACGCCGCCATGCCGCATACGGGCGTGGATGCGATCGAAGCCGCCACCCACATCCTGCAAGCCATCTACGGCCTGCGCGCCGAGCTGGCCACGCGCAAGTCGAAGGTGCCGGGCATCGACACCGCCACGCTGAACGTCGGCCTGATCAAGGGCGGCATCAATACCAACGTGGTGCCTGACCTGGTGACCTTCCGCGTCGACCGCCGCATGATCCCCGAGGAAATCGGCTTCGACGCCGAAGGCGAGATCCGCGCCGTGGTGGAAAAGGCCGCCAAGGACCGTCCGGGCATCGAAGTGAAGGTCGAGCGCATCATCCTGGCCGAGCCGCTGTCGGAACTGCCGGGCGTGGAAAAGCTGATCGGCGCGCTGAAGAGCCGTGCCGAGTCCGTATTCGGCGTGGAGATCCCGGTGCAAGGCGTGCCGCTCTACACCGACGCGCGCCACTACACCAAGCGCGGCATCCCGACCGTGCTGTACGGCGCCGGCCCGCGCACGCTGATGGAAGCCCGCGGCCATAACTCGGACGAGAACCTGCGCCTGAACGACCTGAACCGCGCGACCAAGGTGGTGGCGCTGGCGCTGTCGGACCTGATGAAGTAAGTCATTTCGATTGAGCCGGACCGCCAACAGGCGGTCGGCCAACGCAAAAGCGCCACGGAGACTCCGTGGCGCTTTGCTTTCTTGTTCTCAAGCTTTCCGCAATATCGCGGCACACCACGCGGCGGACTCTGCTTCCACCTGCTCATTCGGAATGCCGATGCCGGCACGCATCGAAGCCCTGCCTTCCTCAATCATCTGCTGGAAAAGGACCTCCTCGTCGCGTGCCTGCCGGCGCCGCGCCAGATACTCGCGCACCAGCGCTTCAGCAACCTGCGAGGTGGTAAGGCGCCCAGCCGCGGCCTCGGCTATGAATGCGTCACGCAATTGCGGGTTCAGCGTGAGAATGAACGGGGCTTCTTCCGACACCAGCATGTCCAATGTCCTTGTAATGACGAAGAATAGGCATTGTCGATACCAGGGCACCTGCGCGACTATGGGACACGTCTGAACTTGCCGCGGCCGATTCGTCCTACGCCGGCAGCGTCGTCGCCCCCACCCCCAGCACCCGCTGCATCAGCACCGTATCGATCCATTGCCCGTGCTTGAACCCCACCGCTTCCAGCCGGCCGACGGTGCGGAAGCCCAGGCGCTCATGCACGGCCAGCGAACCGGCGCCTTCGCCGCCGGCGGTGCAGGCGATCACGGCGACCATCTGGCGCCAGGGACCGGTCTCGCAGCGGGCGACCAGTTCGGCCAGCAGGGCCTGGCCCAGGCCCTCGCCGACGCGGCGGTGGTCGATATAGATCGAATCCTCGATGGCAAAGCGGTAGGCGCTGCGCGCGCGGTAGGACGATGCATAGGCATAGCCCAGCACCTCGCCGTCGCGCACGGCGACCAGGTAGGGCAGGCCCTTGCGGTGGACTTCGGCAAAACGCAGCTGCATCTCGTCCAGGCTCGGCGGCGTTTCCTCGAACGAGGCGCGGCCGTGCAGCACATGGTGCGCGTAGATGGCGTGGATGGCAGGAACGTCGGCGGGTGTGGCGTCGCGCAGGGTGAAGGGTTTGCGCGTGCCGGCGGACGGCGTCGTGGCGGAAACGGTAGTGGAAGTCATCGGGAATGGCGCCCTATGCAAGGACTTGGGGCAACGCAGGATGCGTGCCGGCCACTTGCACCAGCGTGATGCTGCGCGAGGGCCGGTGTCTTGTATATAGTGCGGATTGATTTGCACCGTATTAGTGCCAACGCCCCGGGGCGGGGCACGGCAACGACAAGAAAGGACCCTGCCATGATCACCATCTACCACAACCCCCGCTGCTCCAAGTCGCGCGAAACGCTCGCCCTGGTCCAGGCCGCCAGCGAGCGGCTGGGCGAACCGGTGGAAATCGTGGAATACCTGAAAGAGCCGCCGTCGCTGGCCACGCTGCGCCAGTTGCACACCATGCTGGGCGTGCCGGTGCGCGAGATGCTGCGCGACAACGAAGCGCCGTACGCCGATCTGGGCCTGGCCGATCCTGGCCTGACCGAGGCCGAGCTGCTGGCCGCCGTGGCCGACAACCCGATCCTGCTGCAGCGTCCGGTGGTGGTGCGCAACCGCCGCGCCGCGATCGGCCGGCCGCCCGAGAACGTGGCGCCGCTGCTGGCCTGAGCCAGCCCATGCACGGCACCAAATAAAACCGGCCCCCACGTGGTGGGGGCCGGCCGGTGCTTGAGGCAAACAGCTTCAGGCGGGTCGTCTAATGAACACCCAGCCAGTGCATGGCCTCCTGACCGAAAGCGATGGCCGCCAGTACGACCAGTAGCACCACCAGCGTCACCGTGCTGACGTATAGCGTGGCCTTGGCGACTTCGGCGTCCTCATCCGAGGTGTGGCGATGGGTGATAGGCGTGGCGCCCCGCGTGGCATGCGGCCAATGGATCCGGCCGGCCAGGTCTCTCAAGTGCAGGTCGGTATGAAAACGCATGATCGACACCTCCTCGGCAGGCGCCGCGCGATCCGGGCAACATGGCTCAAACGGCATATGGCGTGGCTGCGCAAGTGCGCCGGATAGTCTGTGGCTCGTTTCGCCCGGTACGCCATATCCGCTTCTACTATAGGCGCGCTGGCGTGGGATGCGGACGCAAAGCCTGCAAGGGGCATGCCGCCTTGGCTGCCGCGGCGCAGCAACCGTTCAGGGCTGCCCGGACGAAGGTGAGGGCTCGCTAGCGTCCGCTGCGGCATCGGACGCCAGGCTGGCCAGTGCGGCCTCGCGCTCACGCAGCGTAGCGAGCATGTTGCAGAACAGCGCACCCTGTTCGAGCGCATCGTCCAGCGCCACATGGGTGTGCGGCAGCGGATCCATCCAGGCGGCCGGGAAGGCCGCCTTGACGGTCTTGCGGTAGGGGCGCCCGGTCAGCGCAAAGCCCAGCGTCTTGATGTCGAGGGCGGCCCAGCCAAAGGGCGAGCGCCCGGCGAACCGCATCATGTACCAGAACATCCAGGTGAAATCGAAGCCGGCCGGAAAGGCCACGAAGACCGGTTTGCCGGGCAGGCTCTCGACCCATTCGACATAGCGGACCATGGCGTCCTCGGGGCGCTGCAGGTCGCGCCGGCAGGCGCTCCAGGCTTCGGGCTGGGTTTGCCACCACTGCATCTGCACCGGGTGGCCGGCGGCGCCGGGCAGGGTCTCGAGGTTGGCGGAGAACGTGCCCACCACGGTCTTGTCCGCCAGCATTGCCGCGGACGCGAACGACAGCATCGAATGCGGGCCCGGGATCGGGCCGTCGGCTTCCACGTCGGTGCTGACGTAGATCTCCGGGCGGGTGTCGGGCACCTGTCGCTTGGCCACGGCCTCAGCCCACGTCGGTCAGGTGATCGGCCACGAACGGGTTGTTGCGGCGTTCCTCGCCGAAGGTGGAGACCGGGCCGTGCCCGGGAATGAAAGTCACGTCCTCGCCCAGCGGCCACAGCCGCGTGCGGATCGAGCGGATCAGATCGGCATGGTTGCCGCGCGGGAAGTCGGTGCGGCCGATCGAGCCGGCGAACAGCACGTCGCCCACCACCGCCAGCCGGTTGGCGCGCGAGAAGAACACCACGTGGCCGGGCGTGTGGCCGGGGCAGTGGTAGACCTCCAGCGTCTCGTTGCCGAACTGCACGGTGTCGCCGTTCTCCAGCCAGCGGTCTGGCTCGAAGCTCTCGGCGTGGCCGAAGCCGAAGCGGCGCGTCTGCTCGGGCAGCTGCTCGAGCCAGAAGCGCTCGTCCTGCTGCGGGCCTTCGATGGGGATATCCAGCTCGCGCGCGAGCGCTGCGGCGCCGGCGCAGTGATCGACATGGCCATGCGTCAGGAAGATCTTTTCCAGCGTGACGCCTTGCTCCCTGACCGCCTCACGGATGCGATCCAGGTCGCCGCCGGGATCGCAGACCGCGGCGCGGCCGGTGCTTTCATCGATCAGCAGCGAACAGTTTTGCTGGAAGGGCGTGACGGGAATGAGCAGGGCTTTCATGGACGATTTCTTGTGCGCCGGGCGCCTTCTGGCCGGGCGCCACGGAGTGGCCCGCACGGACGGCGGGCGGTGCCCAGCATTGTAGCGCCGGGCGGCGATTCACCGCCCCCGATGCAAGTCGTGTGCTTTATGCATTACCCGCGCGAAAGCCCCGTCTCGGGCGGGAATCCCTTGCCACAAGCGGGATTCCGGGCAGATAGGTCATGATCGTGCGAAATCGCACAGATTTCGTAACAAAATGAAAGAGATAGTCGTAAAGAGTCAATGTTAGACTGCCGCCCATGTTACGGATCTCCGCTCTCGTTAAGCGCTGGCAACGGCTGGCCAAGCTCGGCGCATGCACCGCATGCGCCGTGGTGCTGGCCGCCTGTGCCACGCCCCCTGAAGGCGACAACGCAAGCAACGACAACGCTGGCGCCGTGCCCACGCGCGCGGCAAAGAACGGCAAGGCCGGCAAGACCGATCGCACCGACGCAGACAACAAGTCCGCGCGCGCCTCGGGCGGCGGCAGCTGGAACCTGTTCGGCTATGACGCGGACGATGGCCGCAGCGGCAGCTCGCTGGACGGCCTGCGCGCCGACATCGGCACGTTCGAGCAGCGCGGCGTTTCGTCCTGGTACGGCAAGGGCTTCCATGGCCGCAAGACCGCCAACGGCGAACGCTTCGACATGCGCGCCATGACCGCCGCCCATCCGACGCTGCCGCTCGACAGCTGGGTGCTGGTGCGCAACCTGCGCAACAACAAGGTTGCAGTGCTGCGCATCAATGACCGCGGGCCATACCACGGCAACCGCGTGCTGGACGTGTCCTACGGCGCCGCGCGCCGCCTGGGCTTCGTCGAACGCGGCGCCACCAACGTCGAAATCCGCCGCCTGACGCGCACCGAAGTGGCCGCGCTGGGTCCGCAGATCGATGCCGGCGGCACCGAGGCCGGCGACGGCAGCGGCGACGACGACGTATCCGTGCCGGAACTGGCCAACTCGCTGGCGCCCGCCAAGGCGCGCAAGTCGACCAAGGCCGGCGGCAAGACCGTCAAGCGCACACGGCGCTGACCAGGGCAGCGCCGCCGCATGCCGCCGCGCGCTGACACCTCTGCTTTACCTTCCTCCTCCCGATCCCGGGATCACGCGCGCACCGCGTCAGTCCTCTGCCTGCCCCGCGCGCTGCGCCAGCGCCAGCTGGTAGAGCGCATCGGTGCCGGCGCCGGTGATGGCGGCCGCCAGCTTGGCGGCGCGCTTGGCCGGCAGTTCCGCCAGCAGCAGCGCCAGCACGCGCTGGGCCTCGGCATCCGGCAAGCCATCCGCGGCAGTTGCGGCGCCAGCGCCTTCCACCACCAGCACGAATTCCCCCTTGGCCCGGTTCGGGTCGGCGGCCAGCCAGGCCGGCGCCTGCGCCACGGGCAGCACAGCGATGTCCTCGAACAGCTTGGTCAGTTCACGCCCGACCAGCAGCCGGCGCTCGCCTGGCAGGCCCGCGGCCAGCGCGGCCAGCGTGTCGGCAATGCGGTGCGGCGCCTCGTAGCAGACCCAGGCGTGGTCCAGCGCCGCCAGCCGGGTGATGGCCTCGGTGCGCGCCTTGGGCTTGCTGGGCAGGAAGCCGACAAAGGTGAAGCGGCCTTCGCCGGCATCGAGCATGTCGCCCGCCACCGACAGCGCGGCCACCGCGGCACTGGGGCCGGGCAGTGGCACCACCGGATGGCCGGCGGCGCGCACCGCCTCGACCAGGCGCGCACCCGGGTCGGAGATGCCCGGCGTGCCGGCGTCGGAGACGTAGGCGATGCGCTCGCCGGCCGCCAGGCGCGCCGCGATGCGGCCCGCGGCCTCGCGCTCGTTGTGCTCGTGCACGGCCACCAGCGGCCGCTGCAGGCCCACGCGCGACAGCAGCTGGCCGGTATTGCGGGTGTCTTCGCAGGCCACGGCGTCGGCCAGGCCGAGCACATGCAGCGCGCGCAGCGACAGGTCGGCGACGTTGCCGATGGGCGTGGCCACGACATAAAGGGTGCCGGCCGGGTAGGACTGGCTGGCCGCCAGGGAGATCCAGTCACTCATGCTTGAGAACTTCCGTTGATGCCATCATTCAAATCCACCACGCAGTTGCAAAACACACAGCTACGCGGTGCGCAGGCGGAGGACCGGGCCCTGGCACACCTGCGGCGCCAGGGCCTGGAGCCCGTGGTGCGCAATTATCGCTGCAAAGGCGGCGAGATCGATCTGGTCATGCGCGCGCCGGACGGCACGCTGGTGTTCGTTGAGGTGCGCCAGCGCAGCGGCCGGGGCTTCGGCGGCGCGGCCGCCAGCGTCACGCCGGCCAAGCAGCGGCGCGTGCTGCTGGCAGCAGCGCACTACCTGGCCACGCTGGCGCAGGTGCCGCCGTGCCGCTTCGACGTGGTGGCCCTGGAACCCGGCCGGCTGGACTGGCTGCAGCATGCCTTTGACCAGGATGCCGCCGGGGCTGGTTCATAATGCGCGGCAGACCCTAAGGTACGATCCGCGGATCGCAATGGCAACAACAAGGCCCCAGAGCCATGAGTATCGACAGTATCCAGCAACAGTTTCTAGACAGCGCCGAGACCAAGCGACAGGCCGCGGCGGTGATGGCCCCCTATATCGACGCCGCCGTGGAACGCATGGTCGGCGCGCTGACCAGCGGCAACAAGATCCTGGCCTGCGGCAACGGCGGCTCCGCAGCCGATGCGCAGCACTTTGCCGCCGAACTGGTCGGGCGCTTCGAGCGCGAGCGCCCCGGCCTGGCCGCGATCGCGCTGACCACCGACAGCTCGATCCTGACCGCGATCGGCAACGACTATGACTTCAGCAAGGTGTTTTCCAAGCAGGTCGAGGCGCTGGGCCAGCCCGGCGACATCCTGCTGGCGCTTTCCACCTCGGGCAATTCTGCCAACGTGATCGCCGCCATCGAAGCCGCGCGCCAGCGCGAGATGGCCGTGGTTGCGCTGACCGGCAAGGGTGGCGGCACCATCGCCGGCCTGCTCGATGAATTCGATATCCACCTGTGCGTGCCGAGCGAGCGCACCGCGCGCATCCAGGAAGTGCACCTGCTGACCCTGCATTGCCTGTGCGACGGCATCGACGAGGCACTGCTCGGGGAAGCCTGATGCTGCCTTCCTCCCATTCCCAACATCCAGCCACAGCAAGGACCGCATGACGAACCTGCCCACTACGCAAGCCCCCCGGAACGGCGCCGGCGCGCGCCATCCTTCCCGCACCGCCGGCCTTGGCCGCGCCAGCCTGGCCGCGGCGGCCGTGCTGGTCTGCGCCACCCAGCTCGCCGGCTGCTTCCCCGTGATCGCCGGCGCCATGGGGACCGGCGTGGCCATGGCCACCGACCGCCGCCCGGCCGCCACCCAGACCGTGGACCGCGGCCTGCAGCTCGAGGCCGAGAACACCATCAACTCGCGCTACAGCGGCCAGGCCCGCGTCAACGTGACCGTGTTCAACCGCAAGGTGCTGCTGACCGGCGAAGCCAGCAACGACACCGTCAAGCAGCAGGTCGAGCAGTATGTGCGTGGCCTGCAGAATGCGCGCGTGGTGATCAATGAGCTCGAGGTCGTCAACTCGCCGGGCTTCATGACCCAGAGCCAGGACGCCTACCTGACCAGCAAGGTCAAGACCCTGCTGATGACCGCCGACGGCGTGCCGTCCAACTCGATCAAGGTCACCACCGAGAAGAGCGTGGTCTACCTGCTGGGCGTGGTCACCGCCGCCGAGGGCGACCGCGCCACCGACGTGGCGCGCAATGCCTCGGGCGTGACCAAGGTGGTCAAGGCCTTCGACTACGTCAACGACACCGAGCGCGCGCGCCTGGACTCGGCTTCCACCTCGCAGAACCCGTCGTTTGACGGCAATGTCGGCACGCCGGCGCCGGTGCAGTCGGTGCCGGGCGTGGGCGGTCCGATCGATGCGCCGGCCGGGGCCGCCACGGGCACCACCGCGACCACCAGCCCGGTCGCCGCACCGGTGACTTCGCCGGTGACGCTGCCGCCGGGCCGCAACCTGCCCTGAGCACGCGCCCGGCCCAGCTTCCCGGGCCGGTTCCGACGGCGTCCGCTCATGCGGACGCCGTTTGTCCTTCTGCGGTTTTCACCGCACACGGTCCCTGCCCGATGTGCTACGGTAGCCACGCCGGCCGCCCCCAAGCGGAACCCAGCGCCGGCCCTACACGGAGCGAGACCATGACAATCTTCCCCCGGCCCGCTGTGTTGCTGCGGCTGGCGCTGCTGGCCGCGGCGCTGTGCGGCGCCCAGCCGGCGCTGTCGGCAGACAGCGCCGCCCCTGCCACCGATGCCGCGCTGCGTGCGCGCAGCCAGGCCGCCGCCTGCACCAGCTGCCACGGCCCCGCCGGGCGCGCGCCGGCGGGCAGCACGATCCCGCCGCTGGCCGGCCGCCCGCAGGCGGAACTGGCCGCGCAGATGCAGGCCTTCAAGGCCGGCACGCGGCCGGCCACGGTGATGCACCAGATTGCCAAGGGTTACAGCGACGACCAGATCGCGGCCATCACGGCGTGGTTCGCCGCGGTGCGCTGACAGCGGGGGACTACCATGCAAAGACGAAGCTTCCTGGGCGCCGCGGGCGCCGCAGTACTGGGTTCGGTCGGGGTCGGGTCGGCACGCGCCGCGGCGCCGGCCAGGGTGGTGGTGGTGGGTGGTGGCTACGGCGGCGCCACCGCCGCGCGCTACCTGCGCGAGTGGAGCGGCCAGGCGATCGAGGTCACGCTGGTCGAACCCAATCCGGCCTTTATCTCCTGCCCGCTGTCGAACCTGGTGCTCGGCGGCAGCCGGCAGCTGGCGGACCTGACCTTGCCGTACGACGCGCTGGTGCGCCGCCACGGCGTGCGGCTGGTGCGCGATACCGCCGTGGCCATCGACCCGGCCAAACGGACCGTGCGCCTCGCGGGCGGCGCCACGCTGCCCTACGACCGCCTGCTGCTGTCGCCCGGCGTCGAAATGATGAGCGATGCGCTGCCCGGGCTGAAGCAGCCCGGCGGCGACCAGGTCCTGCACGCCTGGAAGGCGGGCCCGCAGACCGTTGCGCTGCGCCGCCAGCTGGAGGCCATGCCGGACGGCGGCACCTATGCCATCAGCGTCCCGCTGGCGCCCTACCGCTGCCCGCCGGGACCCTACGAGCGCGCCTGCCAGGTGGCGTACTACTTCAGGCAGCACAAGCCGCGCAGCAAGGTGCTGATCCTGGACGCCAACCCCGACATCACCTCCAAGGCCGGGCTGTTCCGCAAGGTGTGGGCGTCGCAGTACCCGGGCATGGTGGAATACCGGCCGCAGTTCAACGCGGTGGATGTGGACCCCGCCACGCGCACGCTCAAGTTCGAGGTGCAGGACGACGAGCGTGCCGACGTGCTCAACATGCTGCCACCCCAGCGCGCCGGTGCGATCGCGGTGTCGGCGGGGCTGGCCACGGCCAATGGCAAGTGGTGCGAGGTGGACTTCGTCACCTTCGAGTCGCGCGCCGCGGCCAATATCCACGTGATCGGCGATGCCATCCAGATCGCGCCGCTGATGCCCAAGTCGGGCCATATGGCCAACCAGCATGGCAAGGTCGCGGCCGCGGCCATGGTCGCGCTGCTGTCGGGCCGGGCACCCGACCCGCAGCCGCTCTACAACAACACCTGCTACAGCTTCACCTCCGACCGCGAGGCGGTGCACGTGGCCAGCGTGCATCGCTATGACGCGGCGCAGAAGACCATGGTCACGGTGCCGGGATCGGGCGGGCTGTCGGAGGCGCCGAACCAGCTCGAAGGCGACTACGCACTGGCATGGGCCAAGGGCATTTGGGCGGAGATGCTGGGGTAGGTGCAGGGCGGGCCATGCCCCGAAGGCCGGGGGCTGCTACCCTACGGGTTTTGTCCGGCACTGTGCCGGGCCGCGCCCCCAGCCCCCTCATGCAAGCCAGAGACCGTCTACTCGCCCTCGCCATCGTCTGCGTCTGGGGCGTCAACTTCGTCGTCATCAAGGTTGGCCTGGCGGACATGCCGCCGATGCTGCTGGGTGCGCTGCGCTTCCTGCTGGTGGCGTTCCCGGCGATCTTCTTCGTGCCGCGCCCGCGCGTGCCGTGGCGGCTGCTGCTGGCCTACGGCGTCACCATCAGCCTGGGCCAGTTCGCCTTCCTGTTCTACGCCATGGCGGTCGGCATGCCGGCCGGCCTGGCCTCGCTGGTGCTGCAGTCGCAGGCCTTCTTCACGCTGGCCATTGCGGCGCTGTGGCTGGGCGAGCCGGTGCGCTGGCACAACATCGCGGGCATGGCGGTGGCGGCGGGCGGGCTGGCCCTGATCGGGGCCGGTGCCGGCAGCGCCGGCGGCATGAGCGTGGCGGGCTTCGTGCTGACGCTGTGCGCGGCGTTCTGCTGGGCCAGCGGCAATATCGTCAGCAAGAAGATCGGCCCGGTCGACCTGCTGGGGCTGGTGATCTGGGGCGCGCTGATCCCGATCGTGCCGTTCGCCTTGCTGTCGCTGTGGGTCGAGGGCCCGGCGCGCATCGTGCAGAGCGTCACCCATGTGTCGGGCATGGCCGTGTTCGCCGTGGCCTACCTGGCCTTTGCGGCGACAGTGTTCGGCTACACCATGTGGGGCCGGCTGCTGACGCGCTACCCGGCCAGCCAGGTGGCGCCGCTGACGCTGCTGGTGCCGGTGGTGGGGCTGGTGTCGGCGCATGTGCTGCTGGGCGAGGACCTGTCCGGCGCGCAGTGGGCGGGCGCGGCAGTGGTAATGGCCGGGCTGCTGCTCAATGTGTTCGGCCAGCGCCTGTGGGCGGGCAGGGCGCTGGCGCGCCGCTGATCCTCCCGCCGCACTTATGCTGTGCTGCATCAGTGGGTAAACACTATATGCGCATTCACGCATATACGAATATATTGGATGCCATGGAAGAGCTGGATCGCGTATTCGAAAAGGTATCGGGCTACTTCAGCCTATTGGCGGAGCCGACGCGGCTGAAGATCCTGCACGCCTTGTGCGATGGCGAGAAGCCGGTCAGCACGGTGGTCGAGACGGTGGGTTCGTCGCAGACCAATGTGTCGCGGCATCTCAACGCGATGTACCGCTCGGGCGTGCTGTCGCGCCGCAAGGAGGCGAACCTGGTGTTCTACGCCATTGCGGACGAAAGCGTGATCGAGCTGTGCCGCACGGTCTGCGTGCAGGTGGCGAGCCGGCTGGAGGACAGCGCCTTGCCCTCCGGCGTGGTCGACCGCTTCATGGCACAGCCGGCACCCGAAGCCCCGGCGCGCAGGCGGCGCACCGCAGGCTAGCTCAGCTCTTCCGGTAAACGGATCGCTGCCGCACCCGCTGCAGCGGCCCGATAACAGGCACGCCGACCGGTCCAAGGGCCGTGGCGAGCGCGCCGGAGGAGACCGATTTGCAGGAACGGAACCGGCCCGGGCGCATCGTGCCCGCGCCCGAGCACTTCGTCAGCGCATCGCTGCAGCAGGACATCGGCCGGCACGGCCTGGACGCGCCGCGGCGCGACTTCCTGCGCAAGAGCTTCCTGGGCACGGCCGCGGGGATTGCCGCCGCCACGGCGGGCCGCCAGGCACTGGCAGCCGACGGCGATCCCGCCATCCTGCAGCCGCAGCCGTGGGCCACCTCGCTCGGCCAGCCGGTGGCTGCACGCCCGTACGGGCAGCCCTCCGTGCATGAGAAAAACCTGGTGCGGCGCGAGTCGCCGGGCCTGACGCGCGTCTCCGCCGCTTCGGTGGCCTTCGCGCCGCTGCAGGGCTTCTTCGGCATCATCACCCCCAACGGCCTGCATTTCGAGCGCCACCATCAGGGCTGGCACGATATCGACCCGGCCCGCCACCGCCTGATGCTCAACGGCCTGGTGCGCACGCCGCGCGTCTACACCATGGACGACCTGATGCGCCTGCCGGCGGTGTCGCGCATGCATTTCATCGAATGCGGCGCCAATACCGGCATGGAATGGGGCAACGTGGCCGTGCCCACGGTGCAGTACACCCACGGCATGCTGTCGTGCTGCGAGTTCACCGGCGTGCCGCTGCGGGTGCTGCTGGACGATGCCGGCGCCGACCTGCGCCGCGGCCGCTACCTGCTGGCCGAAGGCGGCGATGGCTCGTCGATGACGCGCACCATCCCGATGGAGCTGGCCGACGAGATCATCGTCGCCTGGGGCATGAACGGCGAGATGCTGCGCCCCGAGAACGGCTATCCGCTGCGGCTGGTGGTGCCGGGCGTGCAGGGGGTGTCGTGGGTCAAGTGGCTGCGCCGGCTGGAGCTGGGCGACCAGCCCTGGAATGCGAAGGACGAGACCATCCACTACGTGGACATGATGCCGGACGGCAAGCTGCGCCAGTACACCTCGATCCAGGAGTGCAAGTCGGTCATCACCACGCCTTCGGGCGGGCAGCAGATGGTGGGCAAGGGCTTCTACAACATCAGCGGGCTGGCGTGGTCGGGGCGCGGGCGCATCAGGCGTGTCGATGTCTCGACCGACGGCGGGCGCAACTGGCGCAGTGCGCGGCTGGAGGCGCCGGTGCTGTCCAAGTGCCTGACGCGCTTCAACCTGGACTGGGTCTGGGACGGCGGCCCCGCCATCCTGCAAAGCCGCGCCATCGACGACACCGGCTATGTGCAGCCGAAGCTGGGGCAGCTGCGCGCGGTGCGCGGCACGCGCTCGATCTACCACAACAACGCTATCCAGAGCTGGCAGGTGGCGGCAGGCGGCGAGGTGTCCAATGTCCATGTGGGCTGAACTCAGGACCGCCGCCGCCCTGGTGCTGGCAGCCGTCAGCGCCGCCCCGGCGTGGGCGGGCACGGCCGACGCGCGTGCGGCACTTGGCCGCACCGCCACGCCCGCCGAAGTCGCCGCGTGGGACATCGACGTGCGCCCGGACTTCCAGGGCCTGCCCAGGGGCAGCGGCACGGTGGCGCAGGGGCAGAAGGTCTGGGACGGCAAGTGCGCGTCGTGCCACGGCGACTTCGGCGAATCCAACGAGGTGTTCACGCCGCTGGTCGGCGGCACCACCGCCGAAGACATCAGGCGCGGCCGCGTGGCCGGCATGACCGGCAACCAGCCGTACCGCACCACGTTGATGAAGGTCAGCACCGTCAGCACGCTGTGGGACTACATCCACCGCGCCATGCCGTGGAACGCGCCCAAGAGCCTGAGCGTGGGCGACGTCTACGCGGTCACCGCCTATATGCTGCACCTGGGCGAGGTCGTCCCGGCCGACTTCACGCTGTCCGACGCCAATATCGCCGAGATCCAGCGGCGCATGCCCAACCGCGACGGCATGACCACCGGCCACGGCCTGTGGCCGGGGCGCGGCCGCCCGGACACGCGCAATACGGCCTGCATGAAGGATTGCGCCGGCAAGGTGGCGATTACCTCGTCGATACCGGACTATGCCCGCGATGCCCATGGCGAACTGGCGCAGCAGCAGCGGAGCTTCGGCCCGGTGCGCGGCGTGGCCGCGGGCAATACCGTATCTAAAAGTGCTGCATCAGCTCCTTCGGAGCCGGCCGCGCCGGGCGCGCGGCTCACCAGCCAGTACCAGTGCATGGCCTGCCATGCGATGGACCGCAAGCTGGTTGGGCCGTCCTTTGCCGACATCGCCGGCAAGTACAAGGGCCAGGACGCGCATGGCGCGCTGGCGCGCAAGGTCAAGGCAGGCGGGCAGGGCGCATGGGGCAGCGTGCCGATGCCGGCGCAGCCGCAGATCCCGGATTCCGACGTGCAGGCCATGGTGGGCTGGATTCTTGAGGCAAAATAGCGGACTGGCCACCGCAGTGCCCCCGGGCGGCGGCCAGTGTGTGCCGCGAAGCCATTGCAGTACGGCCCAGCGGCCTTTGCCGTCCCCACGGCTTTACAGAGCTTGGAGAGCTTAACAATGAAGCAGTTTGTCATCGCAGCGCTGATGCTCGGCGCCGCCGCATCGGCCCACGCGGTCGATGCCGCCAAGGCACAGGAGATCGCCAACAAGAACGCCTGCATGGGTTGCCACCAGGTCGACAAGAAGCTGGTCGGACCTTCCTACAAGGAAGTGGCCGCCAAGTACAAGGGCGACAAGAACGCCCTGGCGACGCTGACCAAGAAGGTCAAGAGCGGTGGCTCGGGCGTCTGGGGCCCGGTGCCGATGCCCGCGAATGCGGCGCTCAACGACGCCGACCTGAAGACCGTGGTCGAGTGGGTGCTGGCTGGCGCCCCCGCCAAGTAAGCCTTACCGACCAGGCGGGCAGTCCGCCGATGCACCAGGCCGGGCGGTGAATGCCGCGCGGCCAGGACAGACCAGCGGCCGGCCATGTACCGGCCGCATGAAGCAGATCCCCGAAGCGGTCATCGACCGACTGGAACGGAGTAGCCGGAGAGCAGAAACATGAATTCCAAACGACGAGAAGTGCTGCGGGTCACCGCTGTCCTGTCGCTGATGGCCGCCACCGGCCTGATCAGCGAGGCGCAGGCGGCCGAGTGGAACAAGAACGCCTTTGACGGCAAGAGCGTTGCCGACGTGATCAAGGCGCTCGGCGGCAGCGGCACCGAGAAAAGCACCGCCATCACCTTCACCGCCCCCGACATCGCCGAGAACGGCGCCGTGGTGCCGGTGGCCGTGACCAGCACCATCCCGGATACCGAGCAGATCGCGATCCTGGTGGAAAAGAACCCCAACACGCTGGCCGCCGACTTCATCATCCCGGCCGGCACCGAGCCGTTCGTCTCCACGCGCGTGAAGATGGGCCAGACCTCGGTCGTGCATGCCGCGGTCAAGGCCGGCGGCAAGTGGTACGTGGCATCGAAGGAAATCAAGGTCACGCTGGGCGGCTGCGGCGGCTGACGCCGCGCCCCGGATCGAGATTCCCAAACTGCAACAGGAGAAACACATGGCAGACCCGATGCGCGTACGCGCCACCGAAAACGGCGGCGTGGTTGACGTCAAGATTCTGATGAAGCACGACATGGAAACCGGCCAGCGCAAGGACGCATCCGGCAAGGCCGTGCCGGCCTGGCATATCCAGACCGTGACCGCCCAGTGCAAGGGCAAGGAAGTGTTCCGCGCCCAGTTCGGCCCGGCGGTGTCGAAGGACCCGTTCCTGAACTTCAAGTTCAAGGGCGGCGCCAAGGGCGACAAGGTCGCAGTGACCTGGATCGACAACAAGGGCGACAAGCGCACCGACGAAGCGACCATCGCCTGACAGCCGTTCCGCGGCCGGCAGGCCATGCCGTCCTCTGCTAAGGTTCGGGACGGATGCCGGGACTGGCCCGGCGGGAAGGAACAACATGCGGCGAGCATTTATTCGAGCATCGGCGGCACTGGCCGCCATCGGCCTGTCGGCAAAAGCCGCGGCCCAGGCCGCGCCGGCTGCGGGCAAGGGCGGGCGCATCAAGGTGGTGTACCAGCTGTCGGAAGGCATCGACCAGGCGGTGCGCGCGATGGGCAACCTGCGCAACCACCTGAACGGCGCGCCGGGAACGAAGATCGTGGTGGTGGCGTTCGGCTACGGCATCGATTTCCTGGTCGAAGGCGCCAAGGATGCGCGCGGCAACACCTTTGACGGCCCGGTGGGCGCGCTGGCCTCGGCCGGGGTGGAGTTCCGCGTGTGCCGCAACACGCTGACCGCACGCAAGATTGCGGAATCGAGCCTGTTGATGGAAGCCAAAGTGGTACCGGCCGGCGTGGTCGAGATTGCGCGCCTGCAGGCCGAAGAAGGCTACGCCTATATCAAGCCCTGAGCCGGGCGGCGTAGCTTCCGGCAACAAGAGAGAGAACGGCCCGCCACGGTGCGAGGCCGCGAGGAGAAGCCCCATGAACACCATCCGAAGCCTGGCCCGGCGCGCCGCGCTGGCCGCGGCGGCCACCGCTGCGGTGGCCTCAGCTGCCGCCGTGCATGCGCAGGGCAGCACCGCCGACGAAATCGCCAAGTACCGCCAGATGCTGGCCGAAGGCAATCCCGCCGAATTGTGGGAAGCCGCAGGCGAAGAACTGTGGAAGAAGCCGGCCGGCCCGAAGAACGCCTCGCTGGAACAATGCGACCTGGGCAAGGGCCCGGGCGTGACCAAGGGCGCCTACGCCGAGCTGCCGCGCTACTTCAAGGACGCCGGCAAGGTGATGGACCTGGAGCAGCGGCTCGCCTACTGCCGCATGACGCTGCAGGGGCTGACCAGGGAAGAGGCAACGAAGAACCCGTTCTCGTCGTCGGGCAAGCCGTCCGAGATCGAGCGCCTGGTGGCCTACCTGACCGGCGAGTCGCGCGGCGTGAAGATGAACGTGCAGCTCGGCCATCCCGAAGAAAAGCGCACCTATGCGCTGGGCGAGAAGATGTTCTTCTACCGCGGCGGCGCCTATGACTTTGCCTGCGCCACCTGCCATGCGGTGGACGGCCAGCGCATCCGCCTGCAGGACCTGCCCAACCTGCTGACCGACAAGGGCGCGCAGGCGGCCTACACCACCTGGCCCGCCTACCGCGTCTCGCAGGGCGAGGTCCGCACCATGCAGCACCGCCTGTACGACTGCCTGCGCCAGCAGCGCTTTCCCGAACCCGCCTATGGCTCGGACGTGATCACCGCGCTGACCATGTTCCTGGCGAAGAACGCCAACGGCGGGACCTACGACGGTCCGGCGATGAAGCGCTGACCAGTACGGGAGAGACAACATGCAACGACAACACCAGGCACTGGCCATCGCGGCCCTGGCCACCCTGCTGGCAAGCGGCGCCCACGCGCAGGACAGCGCCAAGGCCCGCGCGCCCAAGGGCAAGCCCGCCGCCGTCAGCGGTGCCGATATGAAGCACCTGATCGAGGACTCGTTCTCGTCGCGCGGGCCGGTCACGGTCGAGGGCGTGCTCAACCAGGACGGCATGCAGCTGGCCTGCAGCCAGTACCCGGACCGCACCAAGGTGCCGGCAAAGCTTGCCAAGAAGATCGAAGCGGCCGAGCTCAAGCAGGTGAAATACCCCGCCGAAGACAAATGGCTGGGCGACTGGAAGGAAGGCGAAAAGGTCGCCCAGAACGGCCGCGGCATGCAGTTCACCGACCAGGTCGGCGGCACCAACGGCGGCAATTGCTACGCCTGCCACCAGATGACCAAGGCCGAGATCTCGTTCGGCAATATCGGCCCGTCGCTGTACCAGTACGGCAAGCTGCGCGGCAACTCGCAGGAAGTCATCAAGTACACCTGGGGCAAGATCTGGGACTCCAGCGCCTACGCCGCCTGCTCCAACATGCCGCGCTTTGGCCACAAGGGCATCCTGACCGAGGCCCAGATCCGCGACGTGATGGCGCTGCTGCTCGACCCGGCCTCGCCGGTCAACCAGTAAGGCCGATGCGCGCGCCTGCCGTGCTGCTGCGCTGGCTGCTGGCCTTCAGCCTGACCGGCGCCGCAGCTGGCGCGGCAGCGCTGGAGGTCGGCGACACCGTGCGCCTGCCCGACGTGCGCACGCTCGACGGACGCACGCTCAGCGCTGGCGCGCTGGCCGGCAAGCCGCTGGTGGTCGAATACTGGGCCTCGTGGTGCCCGTTCTGCGCGATGCAGAACCCGCGCCTGCAGAAGCTTTACGAACGCACGCGCGGCACGCCGCTGCAGGTGCTGACCGTCAGCATCGACAAGGATCCGCGCGAGGCTGCCGACTACATGAAGAAGCGCGGCTACACCTTCCTGGCGACGATGGATTCGCCCGAGCTGCAGGCCGTGTTCGGCAAGCGCAAGGGACTGCCGGAGCTGTACGTGATCGACGCGCGCGGCCGCGTGGCGCAGAAGGAAGTGGGCGAAATGCTTGAAGACGACGTGGCGGCGCTGGAGCGGTACGCGCGGCCATAGTTTTGCGATGGCGGACGCCCGCGCCAGGGCCGACCGCCAGCGCCAATTCCAGGAAGAGACATGAACCGACGCGAGTTCCTGCAGGTGCTGGCCATTGCCGGCGCCGGCGGCATGACGTTCCCCCATCAAGACGCGCACGCCGCGCAGGCCGCCGAGGCCATGTACGACCTGCCGCGCTTCGGCAACGTCCACCTGCTGCATTTCACCGACTGCCATGCGCAGCTGCGGCCGGTGTATTTCCGCGAGCCCAACGTCAACCTGGGCATCGGCGACTATGCCGGCAAGCCGCCGCACCTGGTCGGCGACGCGCTGCTGCGCCAGTACGGCATCCGCCCCGGCACGCCGCAGGCGCATGCGTTCACCTACCTGGATTTCAACGAGGCCGCGCGCCGCTATGGCAAGGTCGGCGGGTTTGCGCACCTGGCCACGCTGGTGAAACGGCTGAAGGCGGACCGGCCGGGCGCCTTGCTGCTCGATGGCGGTGATACCTGGCAGGGCTCGGCCACCGCGCTATGGACCAAGGGCCAGGACATGGTCGACGCCGCGCTGGCGCTGGGCGTGGACGTGATGACGCCGCACTGGGAGATGACCCTGGGCGCGGACCGCGTCAAGGAGATCGTCGACAAGGACTTCAAGGGCAAGGTCGCCTTCCTGGCGCAGAACATCAAGACCAACGATTTCGGCGATCCGGTGTTCGATCCGTACGTGATCCGCGAGATCAACGGCGTGCCGGTGGCCATCATCGGCCAGGCGT
Source organism: Cupriavidus sp. FW305-26 (assembly GCF_058787975.1). Lineage (NCBI taxonomy): Bacteria > Pseudomonadati > Pseudomonadota > Betaproteobacteria > Burkholderiales > Burkholderiaceae > Cupriavidus > Cupriavidus sp. FW305-26. The sequence goes on along the minus strand of NZ_JBYTAH010000037.1, from coordinate 50,193 downwards.
TCCCGTACACGCCCATCGCCAACCCGCGCTACTTCGTGCCGGACTGGACCTTCGGCATCCAGGAAGAGAACCTGCAGCAGGTCATCGACGCAGCGCGCGGCAAGGGCGCGCAGGCGGTGGTGCTGCTGTCCCACAACGGCATGGATGTGGACTTGAAGCTGGCCTCGCGCGTGCGCGGGCTCGATGCCATCCTGGGCGGCCATACCCATGACGGCATGCCCGCGCCGGTGCCGGTGAAGAATGCCGGCGGCACCACGCTGGTGACCAATGCCGGCTCCAACGGCAAGTTCCTCGGCGTGCTGGACTTTGATGTGAAGCGCGGCAAGGTCGCGGACTTTCGCTACCGGCTGCTGCCGGTGTTCGCCAACTACCTGCCGGCCGACCCCGCCATGGACGCGCTGATCAGGAAGGTACGCGCGCCCTATGAGCAAAAACTGGGCGAAGTGCTGGCCGTCAACCGCGGCCTGCTGTACCGCCGCGGCAATTTCAATGGCACCTTCGACCAGCTGATCCTGGACGGCCTGATGCAGGCCCAGGGCGCGCAGATCGCGTTCTCGCCGGGCTTCCGCTGGGGCACCACGCTGCTGCCGGGCGAGGCCATCACCATGGAACACCTGATGGACCAGACCGCCATCACCTACCCGTACACCACGGTGACGCAGATGAGCGGCGAGACCATCAAGACCATCCTGGAAGACGTGGCCGACAACCTGTTCAACCCCGACCCGTACTACCAGCAGGGCGGCGACATGGTGCGCGTGGGCGGGCTGCAGTACACCATCGATCCGACCGCCGGCATGGGCAAGCGCATCAGCGACATGCGCCTGGCCGGCAAGCCGCTGGAAGCCGGCAAGACCTACAAGGTGGCGGGCTGGGCCCCGGTGGCCGAAGAGGCGCGCCAGGCCGGCGGCGCGCCGATCTGGGACGTGATGGCGCAGTGGCTGCGCAGCACCAGGGAAGTCAGCGCCCGCCCGCTGAACCTGCCGCGCGTGCGCGGCATGGACGGCAATCCGGGCATGGCCGCCTGATGTTGTGCGGCCCCGTCACGCGCCGCGCAGAGGATTGAAGGGCGCTGCGGTATTACGCTACAATCAACCGCCACGGGCCGATAGCTCAGCTGGGAGAGCGCTGCGTTCGCAATGCAGAGGTCGGGAGTTCGATCCTCCTTCGGTCCACCAGATATCCCGCGCAAAAGCCCCGGAAAGCCAACGCTTTCCGGGGCTTTTGTGTTTCTGCCGCCTGCGCTGTCCGTCATCTCGCGCTGGCAGCCGCCATACGCTATCGTTGACTCCTCGGCACAGGCGTACGCGCCTTTGCCGCCGCCAACCTACGCCCGCCGGGGCCTTGTTCGATCCCATGCAAGCCAACAGGAAATCGAGCCACCCGCTGGCGATGTCCCTGCGCTGGCAATCCTGAATCTCAAGAGACATCCATGAGCCACATCCTGCTGATCAACCCGAATACGTCGAGTGCCACCACGCAGATGATGGTCGAGATCGCGCGCGCCTGGTTCGCGCAGGCCATGGCCGCGCCGCCGGCCGTGGTCGGCGCGACGGTCTCGCGCGGGGCGCCGATGATCATCGATGAAGACGACCTTGCCGTCGCCGCCGAGGCTATGTGTGATGCAGACATGCTGCGCCTGGCCGGCGGTGCCGACGGCGTGATCGTCGGCGCCTTCGGCGACCCCGGCATCGAGGCCCTGCGCGCGCAGCTGTCAGTGCCGGTGGTGGGTATCGGCGAAGCCTCGATGCACGCGGCCGCGGCCGGGCGGCGGCGCTTCGGCATCGCCACCACCACGCCGCGGCTGGCGGCGTCGATCAGCGCCAGCGTGCGCCGGCAGGGGTTGGACGAGCTGTTCACGGGCACGCGCTTCACCGAGGGCGATCCGCGCGCGCTGGGCGGCGCGCCGCAGCAGCAGGAAGACCTGCTGGCGGGCGCAGTCGATACCTGCATCCGAGCCGACGGCGCGCAAGCCGTGATCATCGGCGGCGGCCCGCTGGGCGAGGCCGCCCGGGCGCTGGGCCAGCGCTTTCCGATTCCCGTCATCGGCCCGGTGCCGGCGGCGTGCGCGGCCATGTCGCGGGCGCTGCGCTATTGCCCGGCGGCGTAAGCCGGCCCATGGGGACAACAAGGAGCTGGGTCGCGCCAGCGTGCAGGCGCGGGTAGGCTAGGCCACCCGGGTTGGCCGGCGGGCCTTCATCGCCGAGGGCCGTACCTGTTGCAGCGCGCGCAGCGACTGCAGCGCGTCCTCGACTGCCTCGATGCCGTCGCGCAGGCGGCCGATGGCATAGCCAAGGCGGCTTTGCGCATCGGCGTCAGGGGTGGAAAGGTTCTCTAATGCATCGACTTCCGCCTGCATCTGTCCGACCAGGCGGCGCAGCTGGGATGTGCTGTGCGAGGCAAGTGACCGAATCGCCATCGTTGGGTCCTCCTTGCAGTGTCCGGGTGTTTCCGTCCTGTGTAACGGTAAAGGCGACACCAGAACTTCGCCAGCGCTGTTACGAAATCAGCACGGCAGCGCCGCCGTGGCCCGGTCCGCCTATCGCGGATGTTGGGCTATAGTCACCCCGATGGAATCGGAACACAACCCTCTGCGGCCGGCATCCGCCGGCCTTCCGGACGACGCCACCGCCGCCAGCCCGGCCGAGGCCGACGCGCGCCACCGGGCTGGCCGGCGCAGCACGCTGGTCAGCGTGGCCGTCAATATCGGCCTGACCGCCGCGCAGGCGGTGGCCGGTGTCATCTCTGGCTCGCAGGCGCTGATCGCCGACGCCGCGCATTCCCTCTCGGACCTGCTGTCCGACTTCGTGGTGCTGCTGGCCGCCTGGCAGAGCCGCAAGGATCCGGACGCCCACCACCAGTACGGCCACCTGCGCTTCGAGACCGCGGCGTCGCTGGCACTTGGCGTGCTGCTGCTGGCGGTGGGGGCAGGCATGCTGTGGGCGGCGGTGGACAAATTGCAGCACCCGGCCAGCCTGCAGCCGGTGCAGCCAGTGGCCTTGTGGGTGGCGCTGGTCGCGCTGGTGTCCAAGGAACTGCTGTTCCGCTACATGCTCGCGGTGGCGCGGCGCGTGCGCTCGGGCATGCTGGTGGCCAATGCCTGGCATGCGCGCTCGGATGCGGCCTCGTCGCTGGTGGTGGCGCTGGGTATTGGCGGCAACCTGCTGGGCTACCACATGCTCGACCCGGTGGCGGCCATCGTGGTCGGGCTGATGGTTGCGCGCATGGGCCTGCGTTTCGGCTGGGATGCGCTTAACGACCTGATGGACCGCGCGGCCGACGAGGAAACCGTCGCGGCGATCCGCGCGACCATGCTGGGCACGCCCGGCGTGCTGGGCCTGCACGACCTGCGCACCCGCAAGATGGGCGACCAGGTGCTGGTTGACGTGCACCTGGAGATCGATGCCGCGCTGACGGTGGCGCAGGGGCATGCGATCGCGGTCGAAGCCCGGCGCCGCACCCTGGAGAACCATCACGTGCTCAACGTGATGACGCACGTCGATCCCGTATACATGAGCAGCCAGGCCAGCGCTGCCTGAGCCCGGCCTGTGGACATCTTTGCCGGTTGCTGGGGATAACCGGCCGGACAAGCTGTGCCCCGCCTGGGGGCGCCTTGTGGGACGTATACGGATAACTCAGACGCCCGCACTGCCGACGTATACGTGACTGCCGCGCTATCCCGGCGAATCAGGGTTATCCCGCAGTGGTTATCTTTGCTGCAAGTCCCTGAGCCAAAAGGGGAAAGGTGACTTATCCACGGCCTGATGCCTGGTTTACCTACTACTACTATGTTTACATACGTAAACAATATTAAAGACATAGACAGGACCATTGCGCTGTTCGCATTGGCCTGACGTTTACGCGGCCATGGCGCTGGTACGCCGGCGTATACCTGGCGCGCCGGGTATACGTCCACGCAACGCTAGCGCGGCACCTTGAACACCTTGCGTGCAGCCAGTACCTCGGCACGGGTCGTGCAGCCTTCCTGGTGGTCATTGACCAGCCCCATCGCCTGCATCAGCGCGTACATGGTGGTGGGACCGACAAAGCGCCAGCCGCGCTTCTTCAGGTCCTTTGACAGCGCCGTGGATTCCGGCGAGGTCGCCATGGTTCGCAGCACCTCGGGTGTCAGCACTTTGGGCCGGCTGGCCAGATCGGGCTCGAAGCGCCAGAAGTAGGCGGCCAGCGATGATTCCGTCTCCAGCAGTTCGCGGGCCCGCTGCGCATTGTTGATGGCCGCCTCGATCTTGCCGCGGTGGCGCACGATGCCGGCGTCGCCGAGCAGGCGCGCAATATCGCGCTCGCCGAAGCGCGCCACCTTTTCGATGTCGAAATTGGCAAATGCCTTGCGGAAGGCCTCGCGCTTGCGCAGGATGGTCAGCCAGCTCAGGCCGGACTGGAAGCCTTCCAGGCACAGCTTCTCGAACAGCCGGCGGTCGTCGGCGACCGGAAAGCCCCACTCGGTGTCGTGGTAGTGGCAATAGTCCTCCAGCGTGCCGCACCAGCCGCAGCGCACCGCTGCTTCCTTCTTGCTTGTCATGGGTACATGTTCCCTGTTGAAAGTCCCGCACGCCGGCCAGGCTCTCGCCGACCGGCGCATTTGCTGCGATCATGCCCGCACCTGAGAGATTGCGGAAGGCTGAAAATGGACATGCGATTGACAACCCTGGACGAAGACGGATGGGAGCTCGACGACGCCGAGCCCATCGCCGCCGCCCATCCCGAGACCTTCTGGATGCCGCCGCGCGAGGAGCGTGATGCACTCGCACCCGGCCAGTTGGTCAAGCTGATCTTCCGCATCCTGGTCGCGGACGAGACGGGCAGCGAAGAGGTTCACGTGGAGCGGATGTGGGTGATCGTCACCGGGCGCGAGGGCAGCCTTTATACCGGCGAGCTCGATAACCAGCCGTATTGCACCGAGGAGATGAACCCGGGCATGCCGCTGTGCTTCGAGGCTCGGCATGTGATCAATATCCACCGGGACGAGCACGAGGCGAGCTAGGTTGGGTTGTCCGCGCGCACTGTTTGGTTCGGCGCCAATCCAATAAGGCCAGGCCAGGCTCAGAAGCTGACCGCCAGCCCCAGCGAGACGCCCGACACGTTGTTGCCGAACACATAGCGCAACACTGCCCGGATCCGCGTGACAAAGACCTCGTGCGCGCTGGTGTCCAGTTCCAGCCCGGTGCCGAGCGTGGTCAGGTAGTTGAAGCCGAGGATGCCGGCCTGGCTGCCAAGATAATGCGAATGTGATAGCTCAAGCACGTATCGTACCGGCCGGTCGAACGCATGCATCCCGGTCGGGGCCCGCCAGCGCGCCCACAGGTTGGCGGTCTGCGCCGTGGCCGTGCCCGTGACCGCGCTGGACGTGCCGCCGAAGCTCTGCAGGTGGATATTGGTGTAGCGCAGTTCCACGTCGATCTCGTAGTTCTCGCGGTAGTGCTCCCAGTCCAGCATCACCGACCCGCCCAGCCCGTAGGCATTCAGGCTGCCGCCGTCGAGGAAGTTGAGCTGGCGGTCGGTGACCTGCTCGACCGCGAACTTGCCGATTGACAGGTCGCTGGAGACATTGCCCAGCGAGGCGTTGAAGATCGGCCGGAACACCAGTTCCTTGTTGGCCGTCAGCGGAAAGTCCCAGCCCACGCCGATGGTGCCGGAAAAGGTGTTCCAGCGGGTCGGGATGGCGCGGGATTCGGCGCCATTGGTGGCAATGAAGGTGGGATCGTAGCGGCTGTAGGCGATGGCGCCTTCCAGGTAGAGCGGGAACGACTTGCTGATGGTGAAGCCGCCGCCCAGCTGCGACATGACGATGCCGGGATCGTCGGTGCTGGTGTTGTTGATCGACAGCGAGCTGGAGGTAAGGTCCGGCACCACCGAGTACGCCATCAGCGACAGCACCGCGTTGGCGTGCCGCTGCACATTGGCCCCGGCCAGGCGCAGTCCGGGCGCGCTCTGGGCATGTGCCGCGCCGGCGGCCAGCAGCGCCGCCGCGCCCATGGCGGCCAGGGCCGCCCGCCAAAGGGGCCGCGAGCGGCGGCTAGGCGCGGGGTGGAACCGGCGGTGTCGCTGGCGTGCGGACATGGACAATCTCTGTGCAGTCAGTGCCGCAGCGCGCTGCCGTGCGGCAATCTCCCGCGCATTCTAGCGGCGCAGGATTGTGAGGGAGCGTCGCGCGAAATCTTTCAGATCGGACTGCTGCCGCCTTAAATCGGCGCGGCGCCGGTCATGCGGCCGGATGGCGCCGGGTCGACGGTCCGGAGGGCGGGGAGGGCGGCGTAGCCGGCATGGCCGGATGGGTGGGCGCCGGCCGGCGGCGCGTGAGCCACAGCAGCAGCGCACTGGCGGCCCAGCCGGTCACGAACACGGTGTCGCCGGCATGGTTCAGCCAGGTTGCCGCAGCGGGCGTGCCGGCCAGCGATGCCAGCAAGCCGGCCGGCAGGCGCGCCAGGATCCACAGGGCGACGGCGGGCACGCTGCAGTAGACGCCCGGTTGCCACCAGTGGGCCAGGAAGGGAGGGTGCCGCCCGGGGCGGCGCGGGATGCGCGGTACCACCGAAGTCTCCGGCCACGCATGGCGCGCGGGGCGTGCCGGTGGCATCAAGGCGTTGCAGGAGCCCCGCCGGACGACACCGCCGGGGGCTCACGGTTGCATCATAGGCCGATCGCCCCTGGCTGCGTTGCCGGTGACCGAGGCGCTGTGTGCGCCACGCCACGCTGGGCCCGGCCGTTCAACTTTTTTGCACGACGTGTCCGCAAATGGCGCCCGTGCCCAGCGCGGATCTTTGCCAAACTGGATGCAAGTACACAAACAGTTTGAAGGTGGTCCTGCCATGCTTCCCTCGCTCTACATCTCCCACGGTTCCCCGATGCTCGCCATCGATCCCGGCCCCACCGGCGCCGCCTTCGATGCGCTGGGCGGGCAACTGCGCACCCGGCGCCCGCGCGCGGTGCTGGTGATCTCGGCGCACTGGATCTACAGCACGCTGGCTGTCTCCAGCCGCGAGCGCCAGGAAGCCTGGCACGATTTCGGCGGCTTCCCGCGCGAACTGTACGCACTGCGCTACGACGCCCCGGGTTCGCCGGCGCTGGCCGGGCGGGTCAAGGCCCTGGTCGAGGCGGCAGCGGTCCCCGGTGCCGGGTTTGTCGGCCAGGACGACGAACGCCCGCTGGACCACGGCGCCTGGATGCCGATGCGCCACTTCTTCCCGGATGCCGACGTGCCGGTGGTGCAGCTGGCGCTGAACCCCTACCTGTCGCCCGCAACGCAGATCGAGATCGGCCGCGCGCTCGCCCCGCTGCGCGACGAGGGCGTGCTGGTGCTGGCCTCCGGCAGTTTCACGCACAACCTGCAGGAAGTGTTTGGCGGCGGCCGGCGCGACCAGCATGGGCCGCAGGCCGAGCCGTATGTGGAAGCCTTCCGCGGCTGGATGGCGGAAGCCCTCGACGAGGCCCTGGCCAGCGGCGATACCAGCCGCATTGCCGACTACCGCGCCCAGGCGCCGTATGCGCGCCGCGCGCACCCGACCGACGAGCACCTGCTGCCGTTCTTCGTGGCGCTGGGCGCGGCCTTGGGGCCGCAGGCTGCCAGTGGCGCAGGGCCGGCGCCGGCCAGTGTATCGCGGGTTGCCGATGAGGTGACCTATGGCGTGCTCGCCATGGACAGCTTCGTGTTCGAGGGCCTGGGCGCCGGCGCGCCGCTGCGCGCGGCGGCCTGACGCGCCTTACCGTTCGGCCGGGGCGTGCGCCGCCGGCGTGCCGGCGCGCGCCGGCAGGTAGCGCCGTGCCGAGCGCGCGCCCGCAAGCGCGATCCAGCCCATGGTCAGCGCCACCAGCGCCAGCCCGATGCGCAGGTTGGACAGGTGCGCGACCCCGCCGATCAGCACCGGCCCCAGCAGCAGCCCCAGGTAGGCAAAGCGCGCCACGCGCGAAATTGCTTCGGCCGGCGCCACGCCCGGCAGCCGCGACGCGGCAACGAAGAAGATCGGCACCATATTGGCCGCGCCCAGCCCCATCAGCGTAAAGCCCGCCAGCGCGGCTAGCGGCAGCGGCACCAGCAGCGCCAGCGCAATGCCGCCAAAGCCCAGCCAGGCACTGCCAGTCAGCGTGGCGCCGTCGCCCAGGCGCGCGCGCAGGCGGTCGCCGCCGAAGCGTCCGCACGCCATTCCGCCCGAGAACGCGGCGTAGCCCAGGCTGATCCAGCCATCCGGGGCCTGCGCCACGTCGCGCATATAGACGCTGGTCCAGTCGTACATCGCGCCTTCGCCGACCAGGCCCAGGAACGCCAGCAGGCCCAGCAGCCACAGCGCGCGCACCGCGTGGTCGCGGTGGTGGGCCGCCGATGGCAGCACCGGATGGTCCGACAGCAGCCCGGGCAGCGTACCCAGCGCCACCGCCGCGGTCACGCCTGCCATCATCGCCGCATGTGCCAGCGGCGCCACGTCCAGCGACAGCATCAGGCCGCCCGCGCCCGCACCGGCCATGCCGCCCAGGCTGAACATGCCGTGCAGCGCCGACATCACCGGCCGCGTGCGGCTGGCCTCGACCGTGGCGGCCTGTGCGTTCATGGCGACATCGAAGGCCGCATTGGCCATGCCGAACGCCACCAGCGCGGGCAGCAGCAGCCAGAACGACGGCATCGCCAGGATCGCCACCGTGGCCAGCGCAAACAGCAGCCCGCCCGTCATCGACGCCCGTGCGCTGCCCGCGCGCGCCACCCAGCGCCCGACCGGGCCCATCGCCAGGATGGCGCCGCCGGCCACGGCCAGCATCGCCAGCGACAGCATCGCGTCGGACAGGCCGAAGCGTGCCTTGATGGTGGGAATATGCACGCCCCACGTGGCAAAGGTGGCGCCATTGACGAAGAACAGCGCCATGGTGCCGCGCGTGGCGCGCGACACCGCGGCCGGCAAGGACGCGGAAGCCGTCGGGGAGTGCGGATCAGGCATGGGAGGGTGCGGCAGGCGGGGCAGCGGTGCCCCTGCAAAGGCCGTCATTGTCCCGCATCGGCGTGAGGCGGGTATGACAACGCCGTGCTACCGGCCGGCGCCATCCACGCGCAGCAGTCCGCGCCGGTGCAGCGCGTAGCCGAAGGCCAGCAGCGCGCCCAGCGCCAGCGCCACCATCACCCACAGCATCAGCCAGTAGCCGCCGGCGGCACGCCACAGCAGCGCGCCCAGCCACGGCGCGGCGGCCTGCATCAGCAACACCGGCGTCATCATCAGGCCGTTGAGCGTGGCGTAGTGATGGCGCGAGATCAGTTCCGGCATGGCCATCGCGCGCAGCATGGTGTTGACGCCGTTGGCGCAGCCGTACAGCACCGCGGCCACCATCAGCCAGGCGCCGTGCCCCAGCGCAAAGCACAGCAGCCCGGCGCCCATCAGCGCATAGACCGGCAGCGACAGCCGCACCGGGTGGCGCACCCCCGCGCGCATCATCAGCATGCGGCCCGCTACCTGGGCCGGGCCGATCAGCGCCGCCACCACCAGTTGCTGCGCCACTGGCATGCCCTTCTCTGTCAGCATCGGGATCAGGTGCGCGCCCAGCAGCGAGGCCACCACCGCGGTCGCGGTAAAGGCCAGCACCACCGCCCAGAACACCGGCTGGCGCAGCGTGGCGCGGGCAATGTCGCGGCTGCCGGCCTGGCCGTCGGCGGGGGTCATTCCGGAATAGGTGGGATGCAGCGCGTAGCGCATGCGCGCGTGCAGCGGCGCGCAGACCAGCAGGTTGAGCGCGGCGAAGCCGATCAGCGTCGGGCGCCAGCCCAGATGGATCACCAGCCATTGCGCCAGCGGCACGAAGATCGTGCTGGCAAAGCCGGCCATCAGCGTGACCACCACGATCGGCTTCTGGTACTGGTCGCCATAGGCCTGGCGCAGCACCACGAAGGCGGGCTCGTACAGCGTGGTCGCCATGGCCAGCCCGATCGGCACCCACATCAGCAGGAACACCGGCTGCGACGGCGTCCATGCCCACAGCAGCAGGCCCAGCCCGGCCAGCACCGAGCCCGCGCCCATCACCTTGCGCGCCGGCGCGCGGTCCAGCAGCCGCCCCACCGCGAACGAGCACAGCGCCCATACCAGCAGCCCCAGCGAATAGCCGCCCGCCAGGAAGGGCTTGGACCAGCCCAGGCTGCGGATCATGGGGTCGATGAAAACGGTGAAGGCGAAGAACAGCGTGCCCCAGGAGATGGTCTCGGTCAGGCCGAGGATCCAGACCAGCCGGCGCGGCGGCGTGGCGGGGTGCGCGGGTCCGGTGCGTGCCGGGCTGGCGTCTGGGTCGGTGCTGGCGGCGTCCGCGTCGGAGCTGGCTTCTATTGTTGTCATGGCGGGCCCGGCGGGGGTAGTCGCCATAGACGGCGGCGCGTTGGGCCAGTCGGAAATTGTAGCGATCCCGCGCGCACTGCGCGCACGGGGCACGCGCGTTACTGTGCGGTCACCGGCGCGGGCGGTCCCTTGAGCTCGACCACGTTGCCGTCCGGATCGCTCACATAGAGCGACGGTCCCTTGCCTTCGGCGCCGAAGCGCTGCGCCACCTCGCCGGCGTCCACGCCATGCCGCGCCAGGTGCGCCCGCACCGCGTCGGCATCGAACGGGTCGATGCGCAGGCAGAAATGGTCCAGGTTGCGGCCCTGCGCTCCCGGTCCGGCGCCGCCGGCGCGGCCGAGCGGGCCGTCGAGCGCGACCAGGTCGATCAGCCCGCTGCCCGCGCGCAGCTGCGTCAGGCCCAGCTCGGTTTGCTCGCGCTCAACGCTGCAGCCGAGCACCTCGACATAGAAGCGCCGCAGCGCGTCCACGTCGGCGCTGCGCAACACCAGGTGGTCGATGCCCAGGATGCGGAACATGGCGGCCTCAGTGGTGCAGTCCGTCGTAGTCGATGACCTTCAGGCTGTCCAGGTCGACATTGTCCAGGCAGCGCACATTGACTGCGGCCATCGGCTTGCCGTCCTTGTCCTGCCCGTCCGCATACGGACCGCAGCCGCACACCGGGCAGAAGCGGTGCGCGATCTTCATGGTGTTGAAGCGGTAGGTGGAGGCATTGCTCTCCGGCGTTTCCAGCTTGAACGTCGCGCGCGGCACGAACCACAGCAGGTGGCCGCGCCGGCGGCAGATCGAGCAGTTGCAGCGGATCACGCTGGGGATGCCGTCGGCCTCCACCTCGAAGGCAATGGCGCCGCAGTGGCAGCTTCCGTGGAAAGTCATGTCGTCTCCTTGAGGTCGGTCCGGCGTGCCCACTAAATATCTGGAATCAGTCGTTTGCCCAGGCTGACCACTTCATCGGGCGCATAGCCCAGCTTGTCGTAGAAATCGATCACGGCGCGGTTGCCTGCGCGTACCAGCAAGTTGATCTTGGGGCAGCCCCGCTCGATCAGCAACTGCTCGGCATGCGCCATCAGCATGCGCCCGTACCCTTTGGCCTGCAGGTCGGGCTGTACCGCCAGATAGTAGACCCAGCCGCGATGCCCGTCGAACCCCACCATGGCAGTGGCGACGGGTCGGCCGTCGATGTCGCCGACCAGAAACAGTTCAGGCTGCTCGGTCAGCTTGCGCGCGATATCGCGCTGCGGGTCGTTCCACGGACGGGTCAGGCCGCAGGCCTGCCACAAGGCAATGACGCAGGATTGGTCTTCCGGGCGGAAAGGACGGATCAGCATGCTTGTTGGTGCGCCGCAATATGCCGGCACATTGTTAGCTTTTTGACAGTGTAGCGCCGCTGCGGGTGCCACAATGCCTGCAAGACATGACGAGACGATGCGCGGCCATCGCGCACGCTGCCACCAAAGGAGACCCGCATGAGGGACACCCACGCGCCTGCACGCGCCACCTTCAGCCATATGGAACACGGCACCCGCGAGGACTGGGCCGCCATCTCCGCCGAGTTCATGCCGTTCGCGCGGGCGCTGCCGGATCGCGTGCTGGCGCACCTGCGCCTGCTGGATGGCGATTGCGGCGGCTTCCCCGTGGACCGGCTCACGCATTCGCTGCAGACCGCGACACTGGCGCACCGCGACGGCCAGGACGAGGAATACGTGGTTTGCGCGCTGCTGCACGATATCGGCGATACGCTCGGCAGCTTCAATCATCCCGACATTGCCGCCGCCATCCTCAAGCCATTCGTCAGCCCCGAGAACCTGTGGATGGTGGAAAAGCACGGCGTGTTCCAGGGCTACTACTTCTTCCATCACCTCGGCCTGGACCGCAACCTGCGCGAGCAGTACCGCAGCCAGCCCGAGCTGTTCGAGCGCACCGCGGAGTTCTGCCGCAAGTACGACGGTGCCGCCTTCATGACGGACTACGACACGCTGCCGCTGTCGTTCTTCGAGCCGATGGTGCGGCGCGTGCTGGCGCAGCCGCGCAACTCGATGTATGTGAAGCCGGGAGAAGCGACGCTGGCACAGCCCTGAAAGCACAACGGCCTCGCTTCATGCGAAGCGAGGCCGTTGTGTCATGCCATGGCCAGTCAGGCCGCGCGCTGCGCCGTCTCCGGATGGCGGAACTGCTCCAGCAGCTTCGCCCAGCGCCCGCGTACCGCCTTCAGGTTGTTTTCCTTCACATGCCCGAAGCCGCGGATATCGTCCGGCAGGTTCGCCAGCGTGACCGCGGTGTCGTAGTTGGCGGCATTGAGGCCCGCCACAAGTTCATCCAGCAAGGCCCGGTACTCGCCGATCAGCGCGCGCTCGGTGCGGCGCTCCTCGGTCTTGCCGAAGATGTCGAAGGCACCGCCGCGCAGCCCCTTCAGCTTGGCCAGCACGCGGAACAGCTTCATCGTCGACGGCCCGAACTTGCGCTTGACCAGGTGGCCCTTGTCATCGCGCTTGGCGTTAATCGGCGGCGCCAGCCAGAAGTTGAGCTGGTAGTCCTTGCCCGGCTCGCCTTCGAACTGCGCACGCAGCTTGTCGAGGAAGACAGGGTCGGTGTAGAGCCGCGCCACTTCGTACTCGTCCTTGTACGCCATCAGCTTGGCCAGGTTGCGCGCCGCAGCCTCGGTCAGCGGCAGGGCCTTGCCGCTGCCAGCCAGCGTGCTTTCGGCCACGCGCACGCGGTCGATGGCTTCGCGGTAGGTGCGCGCGTAGGCGGCATCCTGGTAGGCGGTCAGGTGTTCCATGCGCCGGGCGACCAGCTTCTCCAGCATCGCGCCGCTCGAGGTCGGCAGCTTGACCACTTCCGCGCCTTCGGCGGTGTTCTTCAGCTTGCCGGTCAGCGACAGCACGTGCTCGGGGTCGTGCGCCATATGCCGGCCCCAGTCGAACGCGGCCTTGTTCTTCTCGACAGCGACGCCGTTGAGTTCGATGGCGCGCTCCAGCGCCTGCAGCGTCAGCGGGATCCAGCCCTTCTGCCAGGCATAGCCGAGCACCAGCGGGTTGGTGTAGATCGCGTCGCCCAGCAGCGCCACGGCGAGACCCGAGGCGTTGATGAACTCGCACTTCTCGCCCACCGCGGTGCGCACATCCTGCTCGGCCGACAGGCCGGGGAACTGCCACTTCGGGTTCTTGATGAAGTCGGCGGTCGGCGTCTGCGCGGTGTTGACCACGGCGCGGGTGCGGCCGGCCTGGGTCTTGGAGATGACTTCGTCGGTGGCCGACACGATCGCATCGCAGCCGATCACCAGGTCCGCCTCGCCCATGGCGATACGGGTGGCGTGCAGGTCGTCCGGGCGCGCGGCCAGCTGCACGTGCGACAGCACCGCGCCGCCTTTCTGCGCCAGGCCCGCCATGTCGAGCACGGTGACGCCCTTGTTCTCCAGGTGCGCGGCCATGCCGAGCAGGCCGCCGATGGTCACCACGCCGGTGCCGCCCACGCCGGTCACCAGGATGCCGTAGGCGCGGCGGATCGGCGGCAGCTCAGGCTCTGGCAGCGCGGGCAGGGTGTTCATCGACACGCCGTGCTGCTCGGGCTTGCGCACCTGCGCGCCTTCGGCCGTGACAAAGCTCGGACAGAAGCCGTTCACGCACGAGAAGTCCTTGTTGCACGACGACTGGTTGATCTGGCGCTTGGTGCCGAAATCCGTTTCCAGCGGTTCCACCGACAGGCAGTTGGACTTGACCGAGCAGTCGCCGCAGCCTTCGCACACCGCGTCGTTGATAAAGGCGCGGCGTTGCGGATCCTCCATCGTGCCGCGCTTGCGGCGGCGGCGCTTCTCGGTGGCGCAGGTCTGGTCGTAGATCAGGATGGAGCAGCCCGGCACCTCACGCAGCTCACGCTGCACGCTGTCGAGCTGATCGCGGTGATGGATGGCGATGCCTTCGGGCAGCTTGATCGCGCCGTTGTACTTCTCCGGCTGGTCGCTGACGATGACGATCTTCTTCGCGCCTTCGCTATGCACCTGCCAGGCGATGTCCCGCACCGACAACTGGCCGTCCACCGGCTGGCCGCCGGTCATCGCCACCGCATCGTTGTACAGGATCTTGTAGGTGATGTTGACGTTGGCCGCGATCGACGCGCGGATCGCCAATAGACCGGAGTGGAAGTAGGTGCCGTCGCCCAGGTTGGCGAACACATGCTTGTCGCCAGCGAACGGCGCCTGGCCGATCCACGCCACGCCTTCGCCGCCCATCTGGCTGAAGGTGCTGGTATTGCGGTCCATCCACACCGTCATGTAGTGGCAGCCGATGCCAGCCAGCGCGCGCGAGCCTTCGGGCACATTGGTCGAGGTGTTGTGCGGGCAGCCCGAGCAGAACCACGGCTTGCGCTCCGCCGTCACGCGCGGCGTGGCCAGCGCCTTTTCCTTGGCCTCGATGATGGCCAGGCGCGCGGTGATGCGCGCGCGCACGTCGATCGGCAGCTCGAACTTGTCCAGCCGGGTGGCGATGGCCTTGGCGATGATCGCCGGCGACAGCTCATAGTGCGCCGGCAGCAGCCAGTTGCTTTGCGGGATCGACCATTCGCCGCCCGCGTTGTCCTTTTCGTCGAACTTGCCGTAGACCTTGGGGCGCACGTCGTCGCGCCAGTTGTACAGCTCTTCCTTTAGCGCGTACTCCATAATCTGGCGCTTCTCTTCGACCACCAGGATTTCCTGCAGGCCTTCGGCAAAGGCGCGCGCCCCATGCGCCTCCAGCGGCCACACGCAGCCGACCTTGTACAGGCGGATGCCGATCTGCGAGCAGGTGGCATCGTCCAGGCCCAGGTCGGCCAGCGCCTGGCGCGTGTCCAGGTAAGCCTTGCCGCCGGTCATGATGCCGAAGCGCGCGTGCGGCGAATCGATTTCGATGCGGTCGATCTTGTTGGCCCGCACATAGGCCAGACCCGCGTACCACTTGTAGTCGAGCAGGCGCGCTTCCTGTTCCAGCGGCGGGTCCGGCCAGCGGATGTTCAGGCCGCCCGGCGGCATGATGAAGTCGTCCGGCAGCACGATCTGCACGCGGTGCGGATCCAGCTCCACCGAGGCCGACGATTCCACCACGTCGGTCACGCACTTCATCGCCACCCACAGGCCGGAGTAGCGGCTCATGGCCCAGCCGTGCAGGCCGTAGTCCAGGTATTCCTGCACGTTGGACGGGTACAGCACCGGCAGGCCACAGGCCTTGAAGATGTGCTCGGACTGGTGCGCCAGCGTCGAGGACTTGGCCGAGTGGTCGTCACCGGCCAGCACCAGCACGCCGCCGTGCTTCGACGATCCCGCCGAGTTCGCGTGCTTGAACACGTCACCGGTGCGGTCCACGCCCGGCCCCTTGCCGTACCACATGCCGAACACGCCATCGAACTTGGCGTCCGGATACATGTTCACCTGCTGCGACCCCCATACCGAAGTCGCGGCCAGGTCCTCGTTGAGGCCAGCCTGGAACACGATGTTGTGCGCGGCAAGGTGCTTCTTGGCCTTCCACAGCGACAGGTCGAGCGCGCCCAGCGGCGAGCCCCGGTAGCCGGAGATAAAGCCGGCGGTGTTTAGCCCGGCGGCGCGGTCGCGCTCCTGCTGCAGCATCGGCAGGCGTACCAGGGCCTGCGTGCCGCTGATATAGATGCGGCCACGCTCCAGCGTGTATTTGTCTTCGAGGGAAACGTTTTCGAGCGCGCGGCGGATGGCGTCGCTGACCGGGGAGGTCAGGGGGGCATTCATAGGTGCTCCTCTATGGGCGTGCTGTCGGGATCACCGACACCTACAGTTGTGGGCGACCGCCTCATGACCTCTTGTGAAGGTGTTGGACGGTCGTGTCTCTGCGCGGCATGGTAGCACCGCCACAAAATCGGCGGTACCTTGCAATGCAGCACAAAGCGTGCCCGCCGTGCCCGTGATTTCCCGTATGGACAGGGGTTCGCGTGTACACTGCGTTGCATCGAGATGGCCCGTGCCGCTGCCGGGCTGCCTGCGATGCGCCACATCTGCACAGCCAGCCTGGTGCAACCTGATTTCCGATTGCCGTCCTGATGCACGCATGGGACGGGCAAACCAGTGACTACCTGAACATGACCAATTCCCCCCGCCAGGGCACCGCGACCCTGGCCGTGCTGATCGATGCCGACAACGCGGCGCCCGCCATCGTCGAAGGCCTGCTGGCCGAGGTCGCCAAGTATGGCGTGGCCGCCGTCAAGCGCATCTACGGCGACTGGACCCGGCCCAACCTGGCCGGATGGAAGGAGCGGCTGTTGTCGCACTCGATCCAGCCGATCCAGCAGTTCCGCTACACCGTGGGCAAGAACGCTACCGACAGCGCCATGATCATCGACGCCATGGACCTGCTGTACACCGGGCGCTTCGACGGCTTCTGCATCGTTTCCAGCGACAGCGACTTCACCCGGCTGGCCTCGCGCATTCGCGAGCAGGGGCTGACCGTGTACGGCTTTGGCGAGCGCAAGACCCCCAAGCCCTTTGTCACCGCCTGCGACAAGTTCATCTACTCCGACGTCCTGCGCGCCGATGCGGATACGGAAGGGACCGAAGGCGTCGACGGGGCTGCCGCGCCCACGCGCAAGCGCAGCACCGGCGAGCTGCGCCAGGATTCGCGCCTGGTGCGCCTGCTGCAGAGTGCGGCGCAGGCGGTGTCGGACGAGGACGGCTGGCTGACGCTGGGCAGCATGGGCAACCACATCGCCAAGCAGGCGCCGGAATTCGATTCGCGCAACTACGGGTACGGCAAGCTTTCGGAGCTGGTGCAGGCCACCGGCCTGTTCGAGGTCGAGACCCGCAACGGCGGCAACAACAAGACCATCTGGGTGCGCCTGAAGAAGCGCGCCAAGGGCGGTGGCGAGGGCGATGGCCGCGGCCAGCAGCAGTCGCAACCGCAACAGCAGCAGCGTCCGGCGCAGCCTGAAGCACGCCGCCAGCCGGCACCGGCGCCCGTGCCCGCGGATCCGCCTGCGCCCGCCGTGGCCCAGCCAGAGGCGGCGCCTGAGCCTGTGCCAGTGCGCGAACCCGAGATCGAGCTGTCTGTCGTCGCCGCCGAAGTGGCCGAGCCGGCGGCGGAGGCAGCGCCGCAGGCTGAGTCCAAGGCCCGCCCCGCACGCAAGCGCGCCACGCGCCGCCCCGACGTGACGCTGAGCGAAACCCCGTGGCCGATCGACCAGTCGATCTTTGCCGCGCCGGGCACGACAGTGCTGTCGGCGCAGGTTGAAGCGCAGCCAGAGGCCCAGCCCCAGCCCGAGGCAGCCACTGCCGAGGCGGCGCCTGCCCGGGCACCGGCCAGGAAGACGCGCAAGCGCCCGGCCAAGAAAGCGGAGTGATGTGGCCGGCCGGCGCCATGCCGGCCCTGCCCGCCAAAGAAAACGCCGGCTTCGCGCCGGCGTTTTCTTTGGCAGAGGTCCTTACCGCACCAGCTGGTTGATCTCGATGATCGGCATCAGCACCGCCAGCACGATCAGCAGCACCACCACGCCCATGGTCAGGATCAGCAGCGGCTCCAGCAGGCTGGTCAGGAACAGCGTGCGGCGTTCCAGTTCCTGCGCCTCGCCCTGCGCGGCGCGGTCCAGCATCACCGGCAGATTGCCGGTGGCTTCGCCGGAGCGGATCAGGTGCACCAGCACCGGCGGGAACTGATTCTGCGCCGCCAGCGCGCGCGCCAGCGAGGCGCCTTCGCGCACGCGCGTGTTGGCGTCTTCCACGTTGGCGCGCAGCGCCTCGTTGGTCAGCGTCTCGCCCGCCGCCTGCAGGCTGCGCAGGATCGGCACGCCGGCCGACACCAGGATCGCCAGCGTGCCGGCGAAGCGCGCGGTGTTGTAGCCGCGGATCAGCTTGCCCAGCAGCGGCGCGGTCAGCAGCCAGCGGTGCCATTCCAGCCGCACCGCGGGCTGCTTCAGCACGCTGCGGATTGTGAACGCTGCCGCCGCCAGCACCGCCAGCGCTGCCCACCACCAGTTCCGGACGAAGTCCGACAGCGCCAGCATGATGATGGTCAGCATCGGCAGCTTCTGCTTGGTATTGGCGAACACGCTCACCACCTGCGGCACCACGTACGACAGCAGGAAGATCACGATGGCGAATGCCACCACCGTGACGATGGCGGGGTAGGTGAAGGCCAGCCGGATCTTGGAGGTCAGGGTGTTGCGCGACTCGATATAGCCCGCCAGCCGCTCCAGCACCAGTCCCAGGTGGCCGGAGTGCTCGCCGGCCGAGACCAGCGCACGGTAGATGTCGGGGAAGTCGCGCGGATGCTGGGCCAGCGCCACCGACAGCGAGCTGCCGCCCATCACCTCGGCGCGGATGCCGGCCAGCAGCTCGTGCACATAGGCGCGCTCGGCCTGGTCGGCCAGTGCCCCCAGCGCCTCGTCCAGCGGCAGCCCGGCCACGATCAGGCTGGCCAGCTGGCGCGTGAACAGCGCCTGTTCCTGCGTCGACAGCTTGCGCGCAAACAGCTGGCTGCCGCTGCGCGGCGCCAGGCCGGCACCGGCGAGCGGGTCGACGGTCAGCGGTGTCAGCCCGCGCGCGCGCAGCTGCGAACGCGCCTGGCGCGGGCTGTCGGCCTCGATCACGCCGCGGTCGGTCTTGCCGGCGGCGTCGGCGGCTTCATAGCGGAAGGCTGGCATCCGGGCGGCTCCGCTTTAGTCGCGCGTCACGCGCAGCACTTCCTCAAGCGAGGTCGCGCCGCTGTCGATCCAGCGCTGCGCGTCGCCGCGCATGGTGTGCATGCCGTGCGCCAGTGCCACCTGCTTGATCTCGGACTCCGGCGCCTGCCGGTGGATCATGGTGCGGATCTCGTCACCGACGGTCAGCAGCTCATAGACGCCCATGCGCCCCTGGTACCCGGACTGGCCGCACTTGTCGCAGCCCACCGGGTGCCACACGGTCTGCAGCGGCTTGCCCTGCGCGTGCAGCACCTCGGCCTCGGCGGCAGTGACCTCGATCACTTCCTCGCGCTTGCAGTGCTGGCACAGGCGGCGTACCAGCCGCTGCGCCAGCACGCCCAGCAGCGACGACGACAGCAGGAACGGCTCGATCCCCATGTCGACCAGCCGCGTCACCGCCGAGGCCGAGTCGTTGGTGTGCAGCGTGGCCAGCACCAGGTGGCCGGTCAGCGAGGCCTGCACCGCGATCTGCGCGGTTTCCAGGTCGCGGATTTCGCCGATCATGACCACGTCCGGGTCCTGGCGCAGGATCGCGCGCAGGGCCTTGCCGAAGGTCATGTCGATGCGCGCGTTGACCTGGGTCTGGCCGATGCCGTCCAGGTCGTACTCGATCGGGTCTTCGACCGTCATGATGTTGGTGGTGCGCGCATCCAGCCGCGACAGCGCCGCATACAGCGTGGTGGTCTTGCCCGAGCCGGTCGGCCCGGTCACCAGCACGATGCCGTGCGGCTGGCGGATCAGGTGGTCGAAGCCGCGCAGCGTGCCGGGCGCCATGCCCAGCTTGGCCAGGTCGAGCCGGCCTGCTTCCTTGTCCAGCAGGCGCAGCACCGCGCGCTCGCCATGGCCGGTGGGCAGGGTCGAGACCCGCACGTCGACCGGGCGCCCGCCCACGCGCAGCGTGATGCGGCCGTCCTGCGGCAGGCGTTTCTCGGCGATGTCGAGCTGCGCCATGATCTTGATGCGCGAGATCAGCGCGCCGTGCAGCGCCTTTTTCGGCCGCACCACGTCGCGCAGCGTGCCGTCGACGCGGAAGCGCACCACCGACGACGACTCGAACGGCTCGATATGGATATCCGAGGCGCCTTCGCGCGCGGCCTGTGTCAGCAGCGCATTGATCATGCGGATGATCGGCGCGTCGTCCTCGGATTCAAGCAGGTCCTCCACCGCCGGGATGTCCTGCATCAGGCGCGACAGGTCGACTTCGCCTTCGACCTCGCCCACCACCTGCGCGGCGCTGCCGGCGTCCTGGCGGTTGTAGGCATCGGCCATGGCGCGCTCCAGCGCGTCGGGCTCCAGCACGCGCAGGCGCAGCGCGCCATGCACGCGCGCGACCTCGGCCAGCGCGGTCGGAGAGGTGGCGCGGGTCACCCAGACTTCCAGTCCGTCAGGGCGCTGGTGCGCGACCAGCAGCGGCGCCTCGCGCGCAAAGCCGTACGAGACCAGCCGCGCCGCCAACGGCGAGGGCGGCTCCAGGGTCTCGGCCGGCGCGCTGGTGCCGGCGGGCAGGGCAGTTTGGACTTCGCTGGCCATGTCGGGGCTTAGTTCTGGAGCGCAGACTCGCCGCGCGGGTTCAGCGGCTGGGATGCGTTCGCCGGTGGTTGCGGCAGCTGCTGCGGTGCCGGCTGCATGGGCTGTGGCTGGCCCGGCACGCCGGGCTGCGGGGCATTCTGCGGAAGGGTCTGCTGCAGCGGCAGCGGGGCGGCAAGCGGACCGTTTGCACGCGGATCGACGAACGGCGTGGACGGGGCGTCGGCCGGCGGCAGCAACGGCGTGTTGGTATCACGCACCATGATGTTAGGCGAAACAAAGCCCTGCTGCTGCGCGCGCATATAGTCGTAGCGGTCCTGCGTCAGGCGGTCGGCGGCGCCGGCCGTGCGCATCACATAGGGGCGCAGGAACACCAGCAGGTTGGTCTTGGCGCGGTTCTTGTTCTCGTAGCGGAACAGGCCGCCGATCCATGGGATGTCGCCCAGCAGCGGCACCTTCTGCACGCCGTCGCCGTACGAGTCCTCGATCAGGCCGCCCAGCACGATGATCTGGCCGTCGTCGACCAGCACATTGGTCTCGATCGAGCGCACATTGGTGGTCGGGCCCTGGATCAGGTTGGCGGTCGCCTGCACCACGTTCGACGATTCCTGGAAGATCTGCATCTTCACCAGCCCGCCGTCGGTGATCTGCGGCTTCACCCGCAGCGTGATGCCCACGTCCTTGCGGTCGAAGGTCTGGAACGGCGTGACCGAGGCCGCGCCGCCGGTCTGGGCATAGGAGCCGGTGGTGATCGGGATGTTCTGGCCGATCAGGATCTTGGCTTCCTCGTTCTCCAGCGTGATCAGGTTCGGCGTGGACAGCAGGTTGACGCTGCCGTTGGAACCCAGCGCGCGCAACAGCGCGCCCAGCCCCATGGCCTTGTTGACGATGCCCAGGTTGAGGCCGCCGATGTCTTGCACCAGCCCCTGCGCCGCGGCGATGCCGGCGGTGCGGTTGCTGTCGGCCAGCGCCCCGGCCAGGGTCAGGTTCAGGATGTTCTGTCCGCCGGTGCCGAAGTTGGTGCCGGCAAAGACGTTGTTGTTGCCGCCCGGCGAGCTGATCAGGCCCTGCCACTGGATGCCAAGCTCGCTGGCCTGCGTGGAGGTCACCTCGACGATCATCGATTCGATGTAGACCTGCGCGCGGCGCGCGTCGAGGTCGTCGATGACGCCGCGCAGGTTGCGGTAGACCGGTTCGCTGGCGGTGATGATGAGCGAGTTGGTGGACGGGTCGGCCTGGATGATGCCGCCGGTGGTCGGCTGGGTGCTGGTGCCGAACGACGCGGCGAAGGCCGAGTTGCCATAGGCGCCGCCCGTGCCTCCGGACGCGCCGGTGCCGCCGCGCATGCCGGCCTGGGTGCCGGTGGCGCCGCCGGTGAACTGCCCGCCGGCAGGCGTCGAGACATTGGTCATGCCCGCCGCGCCGCCGATGCCGCCGGCCTGCCCGCCGGGCTGGGTGGCGCTGGCGAAGCTGCTGTCGGCTGCGACGATGGCGCGCAGCGTGGCCGCCAGCTTGACCGCATCGGCGTTCTTCAGCGGCACTACCCAGATATTGCCCGGGCGTGCATAGGGCTGGTCGAGCTTCTCGATCAGGTGGCGCGCCTGCTGCAGGCGCGCGCGGCTGGTGGCGCGGATCATCAGCGAATTGCTGCGCGGCTCCGCCACCACCGAGGTGCGCAGGCTGGCATCGGCTCCCGGTGCGCCGCCGCCGGCGGCGCCCGCGGCGGCGGGGTCGAGCAGCTTCTGCAGCACCGCCGCGGTATCGCTGGCCAGCGCGTGCTTGAGCGGCACCAGCTCGACCTCGCCCGAGGCCGGCGCATCGACCGCGGCGATGATGCGCGCCAGCCGGCGCAGGTTGTCGGCGTAGTCGGTGATGACCAGCGTGTTGTTGGCCGGGTAGGCGGTGATGGTGTTGTTGGGCGCGATCATCGGCCGCAGCACCGGCACCAGGTTGTTGGCCGATTCATAGTTCAGCCGGAATACCTGCGTCACCACCTGGTCGCCGCGGCTGGGGCTGGCGCCGATCACGGTGGGCGAGCCCTGCAGCTTGGCGTCGGCCTCGGGCACGACCTTGGTGAAGCCGTTGCTCTCGACCATGGCATAGCCCTGCATGCGCAGCACCGAACCCAGCGTCTGCAGCGCCTGCGCGCGCGAGACCGGCTGCTCGGTGACCAGGTTGACCGTGCCCTTCACGCGCGGGTCGATCACGAAGTTCTTGCCGGTGGCCTGGCCGACCGCCTTGATCACCGAATCCAGGTCGGCGTTGACGAAGTTCAGCACCACCTGGTCGCGGTTGGACGGCGTGATGTCGGGTGGCGCGGGCGGGGTGCCGGTGCGCGCGCCGGACTGGGCCCACAGCGGCGCGGGCGCCAGCAGCGAGAGCCCGCACAGCAGGGCCACGGCGCGGGCGCAGGCGGTATGGAAAACAGGTCGGATGGCGTGGGTTTTCATAGTCATTTCCGGGCGCTCCTGGATTGGCCTGGCATCAGAAGCGCAGCCTTGTCACATGGTTGTCTCGTCGTCCCAGCAGGCTCAGCAGGCTGGTCAGTTGGGTTGCCGCTTCGGGCTCGGCGTGCGCGGTGCCCTCGAAGCGCGCCTGCCGCCCCAGCGTGCCGCTGCCCTCCAGGTGCAGCGCCCCGGCGATGGTGCTCAGCTGCAGCTTGCCGCCGCCCTCGCCGGTCCAGTCGAGTTCGGCGCGGTAGCTGCCCAGCGGGCGCAGCCGGCTCACGGCCGACGACACCTGTTCGATGCGCAGCGTCATATGGCCGCTCATGCCCTGGCCCGAAAAGCGGCCCTGCAGCGTGGACCAGTCCACGCGCATCAGGCCGTCCGGGCGCAGCGTATTGAACGGCGCGCCGATGCCTTCGAGCAGCGCCGCGGGCAGCCGCATGGCGCCTGCCTGTGCGCTCCAGCCGCCGGGTGTCACGGTGATGGCGACCGGCGCGGCCATGGCCTCGGAGTGGCTCACCACCAGGCGCGCGCTGCCGCCCAGCAGCGGCCAGAACGCCAGCGTCCATTGCAGTCGGCCCGGCAGCACGGTCGCGGTCTGGCTGCCGGCGCCGGCCGACAGCGCCAGCGTGGCGCTGCCATGCCAGAGCGAGCCGCTGGCATCGGCCAGCAGTACCCGTCCCTGCGTCTGCGTGGCCACGCGCGCGGCGATCCATGCCGCCGGCAGCATCGCCACCACGGTCACCGCGGCGCTCGCCAGGCCAAGCCCCAGCCAGCGCAGGCGCCGCCCTGCGGCCGGCTGGCGCAGCTTGCGGCGCGGCAGGCGCAGCGTTTCCAGCCGTACCATCAGCTGCGGCCGCCCGGACCCTGCAGGGTCGCGCTGACGTTCACCAGCGCCGTGGCGCCAACATAGACGATACGGGCGTCGATCACCTTCATGCGCTGCTGCTGGCGCACGTCCTGCAGCCAGCCGCTGACCGCGCCGAACGGCACCTTGTCCAGCTGCACCTGCACGCTGTTGTCGGCGCCGGCGGCCAGCCGGGTCGCCTTCAGGCCGTGCTGGCCCAGGCTGTCCTGCAGCGCCTGCGTGAGCGCGTCGCCGCGCAGCGCCGGCGCCGGCGTGGCCTTCAGGCCGCGGGCTTCCTGCGCCAGGGATTCCATTTCGGCCAGGTCGGCGCGCAGCTTGGGCAGGTTGCGCGCCAGGCGCTCGCGGCCGTCGGCGGCCGGTTCCCACAGCACCAGGTAGCCGATCACCAGCGCCAGCAGGGCGCCGCCGCCGGCCAGGATGGCCTGTTCGCGCGGGTTGCGCGCCGACCAGAAGGCGTTGAAGCGCTCCTGCCACGCCTGCGGCACGGACGGGCGCAGCCGCGCCAGGCGCGTGCGCAGCGCAGAGGTCGCGCCTGGCCGGCTGGCGCGTGGCGTCTGGCTTCGGGCTGTGTCTTTCATCGGATTCATGCTTGCTGGTGGGCCCGCTTACAGGCCGGGCCTGACGGTCCAGCGCGAGCCGGGCGTCACCGGGGTGCCTGCGCTGCTGCTGGTACTGCCAGCGGCACCTCCGGCCTTGTCTTCTTCCATCTGCAGCCCGGCCTGGCGCGCGGCGCTGCGCAGTCCGGCCGTGTCCGTGCCCGGCTTGAGCGTCACCACCAGCATGCGGCCGCGGTACTCCAGCGCCTGCAGCGCGTCGGGCGGCAGCCTGCGCGCGGCCTGGGCAAAGCGGTCGGCCAGCGGCAGGAAGTCTTCCGGCGTGCTGCGGCCGCTGGCGGTGCGCAGCTGCTCGACCTGCCGCCGCATCTGCAGCGGCGCGTCGAGCACGGTCTGGATCTGCGGGAAGGCGCCGCGCAGCGCCTGCAGCTGCGCGGCTTCCAGCCGCTGCTGCTCGCGCCGCAACAGCAGCCAGTGCGTGTTCATGCCAATGACCTGCACCAGCACGATGCCCGCCAGCAATGCCAGCGGCACGCGCCATGCCACCAGGTTCCAGCGGTCGGCCCGGCCCTGCGCGAATTCAAACTGCGCCAGGTCCAGCGCCGGCTCGCGCAGGCATTCCTGCGCGCCTTCGATCCACAGCTGCCAGCTGGCGCGGGCTGCCTGGCGCAGGTCGGGCACCGGCGCCGCGGCGGCAGCGTCGGCATCGGCATACCAGGTGCCGGCGGGTGCAAGCGCCTGCCACGCGGCCAGGGCATCGTCGCCCAGCAGCAACCCGTAGCCGGCGTGTGCGCCGGTGCGTACGGTCAGTTGCCACTGGCGCGCGGCGTCGGAGCCGGTGCCGGGCAGCTCGCCGCCTAACTCATCGCCCAACTCGCCGCTCCGGGCGAGGGCGCTGGCGGCGGCTTCGACCACCAGCGCGGCCGCCGGCGGCGGCGCGTCGGCGCTCGCCAGTGACGGCTCGGTGCCGGCTTCAGCGGCGGAAGCCAGCGGCACGCACAGCTGCGCGGCCAGCACATGGCGGCGCCGGTGGCGGTGTTCGGCAAAGGCGTCGAGCACGGCGCGCAGCCAGGCGCGGTCGGCCACCATCAGCAGCCGCTGGCGCGGTCCGCGCGCGGCGCTGCCGTCGAGGGCAGGGCCCACGCCGATATGGCACGGCTGCGCCTCGGTCGCGAGCGCGTCCTCGACCAGGTTGGGCAGCGCCTGTTTCAAACGGGCGGGCGGCAGCGGCGGCACGCTGGCGGTGGTCAGCAGTACGTCGCTGGCGGCGAGGATCAGCACCAGGCGCTCGGCCGCGGGCAGGTCAGCGATGCGGGCGTGGCCTTCGCGCAACACTTCCGGCGTCGCACGGGCCTGGCCACGCCGCGCCGTATCGGCCGTGGCAGTGCGCACCAGCGCGAACGGCAGGGTGCCGAACTGCCACGGTTGCGGCTGGTCATGCGGCCGGTGTGGCAGGCGGACGTACAGGGTGGTGCTCAAGGTTTCCTTGCTTTGGCGTCAATGGAACGGCTCGGGCAGGCGCATGGCCGGTTGGGATGCGCCCTGGATCGCCCCGGAGTCGGAAACATGCCGGGGTGCGGGGACGCCGGCGGGCGGCCAGGAAGGCCGGACGGCGGCGGGTAGGCTGGTGCCACGCTCGCGCCAGCGCCGCAGCATACCTTGCCTGTGTGACTAAACCGCGTCAATACCATTCTCCCCGGTTGCCCGCGCGTGCAAATTCGGCCTGTCGCCTGGCCTGGTGGGCGCCGCCTAGCGCAGGTCCGGCAGCCGGTCCGCATCCTGGATCCAGACCACGCGGGTGGTGTTGGCCGTACCCAGCGGCTCGCCGCGGAAGACCAGCGACACCTGCAGCCGGGTGGCGCGCTCGTGCCGCACCAGTCCATAGACCAGGAAGTAGTGCGTGCGCACGTCGAGCAGGTTGCCGAGGTTGGCGGCATCCGCCTGCGGTGCCACCGCGGCCAGCTGGGTCTGCAGGTTGCCCAGGTTGTTGAAGTGGGCGCGGTCGCGCTGGCGCACCAGTTCGCGCGCGCGCTCCAGCGGCAGCTTGTTGATGACCGCGGCCAGCACCTCGGCCTCGGCGGTGTTGGCGTTGACCGGCGTGCGCTCGGGCAGCACGGTGACAAAGGGCTCCAGCACCGCCACCATCTCCGGCGTGTAGCCGGGCAGCGCCATCAGCCCCTGCACGCTGTCCAGCGGGCGCGGCGCCGGCTGCCCGCTGGCATTGCCGCCCTGCGCGGCCTGCAGCATGTAGCGCGCCGTGGTCTCGGCCAGCTCCGGGTTCAGGCCGACCGTCTGCAGCAGGCGGCGGTATGCGGCCAGCGCCGCCGGGTCGACCGAGGCCGCGCGGCCTGGCTGGCCGTCTGCGCCGCCAGTGGCGGTCCATATCACCAGGTTGGCCAGGTTCAGGCGCGCCTGCGCATCCAGGATGCGGCCCGACAGGAACGAGGTCTCGCCCGCGACGTCGGTGCGCAGTGCCGCGCCGAGGAAGTCCGACAGCCGTGTCTCGGCGATCGGCACCGCCCACGGCTCGCCCAGTTCGTCGACGTTGGTGCGGCGCTGGTCGTCGCGCAGGATCAGCCGCGCCCAGTCCACGGCGGCGCGCTCGATCCAGGTGGCCTGGGCCAGCAGCCGCTGGTTCTCGATGGCGCGGATCTGCACCTGCTGGCGCCACAGCATGCCGGACACCACCACCACGGCCAGCGTCACGATCAGCAGCGCGGTGACCACGGCCGCGCCGCGCGAGCGGCGGCGCAACTGCGCCAGGCGAGGCGGGCGGCTGGCTTGCCTCATAGCCCGGTCATGCAGATCTTCTGGAACTGCCGCGGCGCATCGCCGTCACCCATGCGGGCGAAGATGGTCAGTTCCACCGCGCGCACCGCGGTGTTGGGCAGCGCGGCGCCGGGCGCGGAGGCGGCCACGGCGCTGGCGGCGTTGCCTGTGAACAGCACGTTGCGGATGCGCCCGCTGTCGGCCTGCCAGCCGGCGGGCTCCACCCATGCGCGCGTGCTGATGCCGTCCACGTCGGCCAGCACGCGCCGCACCTGCGCGGTGTTGCTGCCGCCCTGGCGCAGCGCCAGCAGGGCCGACTGCAGGCCGGCGCGGCTGTTCACCGGCGGCGCGGCCACGCGCACCAGGGTATTGCCGTCGAGCTGGTACGACAGCGCCTGCCAGGTCGGCGGCTGGCCTTCGTCGCGGCGGTCGCGCACCAGCAGCAGCCGGTTCTGGCCGATCTCGACCGGGCTGGCCTGCAGCAGCGTGGGGTTGGCCAGGTGCTCGCAATCGGCCTGGAGCTGGCCGTAGAGCACCTTCAGCGCGTCCAGGCGCGCATCGTGGTCGGTGAGGCGCTCGCGGCTGCGCGTCAGGCTGTCCAGCGCGCGCCAGCCGATCACCGCCATCACCGCCAGCAGCGTGATGGCGACCAGCATCTCCAGCAGCGTGAAGCCGCCGGGCTGGCGCTGGCGGCGGCGCTCAGAGCACGTTGCGGGTTTCATTGGGGACTATGGTGACCAGCCATGCCAGGCGTACGGACTTGTCCGTGGCGGACGGGTAGACCGCGATCTCGACGCGGCGGAAAACGGGATTGGGCGTGCCCGAGACGGCTTGCTCGCAATACAGCGGCGTGCCGCCCTGCGGGCAGGCATAGCCGCTGACGCCGGGCTCGGGCCAGGTCTTGGCCAGGCGCAGCGCGGCCAGGTGGTTCTCGGCGCTCCACTCGGCCAGCATGCGCGCCTGCAGCGACGCGCTGGCATCGACCATCGAGCCCATCGCGCGCATCGCCGCGGTCAGCGCGACCGCCAGGATGGTCAGCGCCACCAGCACTTCGATCAGCGTGAAGCCAGCATGGCGCCCGCGCCGGGCCGGCCGGGGCAAAGCGCGAGGGCAGGGTTTCATGGCGTGCTGGCGAAATAGCGGCCGCTGCCGTCGCCGGCAATGTCCACGCGGATATCGCCGCGCACCAGGATCAGCCGCTGCGGGGCATCGATCAGCTCGCGCCCGAAGATCAGCCGGGGCGGGCTGCTGGTGCCGGTGCTGCGGCCCCCTTCGGCGACGATGACCTGGTCCAGCGCCAGGCGCCAGTGGCCCGGGGCAAACACGTCGGTACGCATGGGGATCCAGCCGTTGGGGGTCGATTCCAGGAAGCGCCAGCCGCTGGCATCGCCCTCCCAGGCGAGCGGGCGGGCGCCAAGCTGCGCCTCCTCCTGCGCCAGCTCGAACAGCCGCGCGATGCGCTGGCCGTCGTCGAGCACGCGGCTCCGTTCATTGGGCGAGGCGTTGACCGCCACCAGCGAGATCACGATGCCGGCGATCACCATGACCACCAGCAGCTCGAGCAGCGTAAAGCCGCGGCGCCGGGGGCCGGGCGCGCGGCGGCGCGGCGCCGTGGTCATGGTTGCAGGGGGCGGCGGCGGGGCTGGGCTTATTCCCAGTTGCCGATGTCGGCGTCGTTGCCGTTGCCGCCGGCCTGGCCGTCGGCGCCGAAGCTGAACACGTCGATCTCGCCGCGCACGCCCGGGTTCAGGTACTGGTACGGATGGCCCCAGGGATCCTTGGGCAGCTTTTCCAGGTAGCCGCCGCCCTTCCAGTTGTTGGGCACGGGCTCGGTGGTGGGCTTGGCCACCAGCGCGGCCAGGCCCTGCTCGGTGGTGGGGTAGCGGCTGTTGTCCAGGCGATACAGCTTGAGCGCCTGCATGACCGACGAGATGTCCTGGCGCGCGGCCACGATGCGGGCCTCGTCCGGACGGCTCATGATCTTGGGCACCACCAGCGCCGCCAGCACGCCAAGGATCACGATCACGACCATGATCTCGATCAGGGTGAAGCCGCGCGCACGGCGGGCACGCACGGAACGGGCGGGGCTGGCAATCTGGGGAGTGAATCTGCGCATCGTCGGTGGACCTCTTGGCTTGAATGGCTGGGCCCGCACCGGTGAGGGGGCGTCGGGCCGGGTTCGCCAGTCAGTATAACCGGCGCCACATGACTGTTTTATGGGCGGCCCCTTCGGCACCTCGGCAAAGTCTGATCCGGATCACAGTTACTAAGAACTGGCATCCGGCAGTCAAATAACTTGCATCCTGGATGCATCTTTTTTAAGATGGCGTCACGATGCAACTGACCCGCTTTTCCGACTATGCGTTGCGCCTGCTGATGTACGTCGCCCGTGGCGACGGCAGCCGGCCGATCACCATTGCCGAGGTGGGGCAGCAGTTCGGCATCTCGCACAACCACCTCGTCAAGGTGGCGGCGCGGCTGTCGAAGCTGGGCTGGATCAGTGCCACGCGCGGCCGCCACGGCGGCCTGCAACTGGGCCCCGGCGCCGAGCGGCTGACCATCGGCACCATCCTGCGCGAGCTGGAAGGGCACAAGGCGGTGATCGACTGCGACAACCCGCCCTGTGCGCTGAACGGCAACTGCCGCCTGAAGCGCGCGCTGGACGTGGCCGAGCAAGCTTTCTACCTTGCCCTGGACGACCTCACGCTGGCCGATGTCACCGGCAGCCAGACGGCCGAGTCGATCATCCGCCTGCATCGCGATTTCCTGAACCGGCGTTCGGCCTGAGCGGATCCTGTCCGTGCGGGCCGGCGAGAGCCGGTTTTATTTTGAGCAAAAACATGCATTTAATTTGCATGATTTAAAACGGAGTGTTTCCTGATGCTGTCCGCCGCTTCCCGC
Source organism: Cupriavidus sp. FW305-26 (assembly GCF_058787975.1). Lineage (NCBI taxonomy): Bacteria > Pseudomonadati > Pseudomonadota > Betaproteobacteria > Burkholderiales > Burkholderiaceae > Cupriavidus > Cupriavidus sp. FW305-26. The sequence goes on along the minus strand of NZ_JBYTAH010000037.1, from coordinate 20,141 downwards.
CCCTATATCGATGCAAGCGTCCCCGTGCTGCGCGAGCACGGCCTGGCCATCACCACGCATTTCTACCGCGAGATGTTCGCGGACCGGCCCGAGCTGACGCAGATGTTCAACATGGGCAACCAGGCCAACGGCAGCCAGCAGCAGTCGCTGGCTTCGGCCGTGTTCGCCTATGCGGCCAATATCGATAACGCGGCGGCGCTGGGGCCGGTGCTCGAGCGCATCGTCCACAAGCATGCGGCCGTGGGCCTGACGCCTTCGCACTACCCGATCGTCGGCCGCCACCTGCTGGGCGCCATCTCCGCGGTGCTGGGCGAGGCCGCCACGCCGCCGCTGCTGGCCGCCTGGGACGAGGCCTACTGGTTGCTGGCCGGCGAGCTGATCGCCGCCGAGGCGCGCCTGTACCAGCGCACCGGCGTGGCCGCCGGCGAGCTGACGCCGGTGCGCGTGGTGCGGCGCGAGGCGCAGGGCGACCAGGTGGTGGCGCTGACGCTGGCTGCCGCTGACGGCCAGCCGCTGCGCGCGTTCCGCCCAGGCCAGTACATCAGCGTCGAGGCGCACCTGGACGACGGCCAGCGCCAGCTGCGCCAGTATTCGCTGTCTGCCGAAAGCGGGCTGCCGACCTGGCGCATCTCGGTCAAGCGCGAGGCCGGCGACCGCACCACCCCGGCCGGCGCGGTGTCCAACTGGCTGCACGCCAATGCCCAGGAGGGCACTGAACTCAAGGTGAGCGCGCCGTTCGGCGAGTTCACGCCGGCGCTGGACGGCCGCCGTCCGCTGGTGCTGCTGTCGGCCGGCATCGGCATCACGCCGATGCTGTCAGTGTTGCGCACGCTGGCCGCGCAAGGCTCGCAGCGCCAGGTGCTGTTTGCCCATGCCGCGCGCGACGGCCGCCACCACGCCCATCGCGTCGACCTGCAATGGGCGCGCGAGCGCCTGCCGCAGCTGGCCACGCACATCAGCTATGAAACCCCGCAAGCGGGCGACGTCGCCGGTCGCGACTACGACCACGCCGGCACCATGCCGGTGGCCGAACTGCTGCGCCAGCATGACCTGCAGCGCTTTGTCGACGGCAGCTTCTACCTGTGCGGACCGCTCGGCTTCATGCAGGCGCAGCGCCATGCGCTGGTCAGCGCAGGCGTGCCGGTGGCGCATATCGAGCGCGAGGTGTTCGGGCCGGACCTGCTCGACGACCTGCTCTAAGGGGCGGCGGCGCGGCACCGGCACGGCAGACAGTGTCATGGGGCTCTGGTACGCTTGGCGCGTCTGCGCTCACGCGCCATTGCCCGCCTTGTGGGTATCCAGGGTCCCGATCCCATGCAACTGTCCCTCCGGCCTTCGCTCCGCTTCGATGCCTCCGCGCCCTGGCTGCCGCGCCTGGCCAGCCTGGTGCTGTTTATCGCGCTGTGTGCGCTCGCCACCTACTGGGTGCTGACCTTCAGCGCGATGCGTACCATCCCGGTGCCGCAGAGCGCGCGCGTGGCCCAGACCGAGGCGGTCGAGACCGGCGCGGTCGCGACGCTGTTCGGCGGCTCGGCGCAGGGCGGCCCGCGCGACGTGCAGCTGATCGGCGTGGTGGCCGAGGTGGATGGCGGCGCGGGCGCGGCAATCGTGTCGATCGATGGCGGCCCGCCCAAGGCGGTGCGCGCCGGCGCCGAGCTGTCGCCGCAGATCCGGCTGGCGGAGATCCGCCAGCGTGCGGTGGTGATCGAGCGCAGCGGCGTGCGCCAGGAAATCGTGCTGCCGCTGCAGGCCGGTGCCACGCGCGGCGCACCGGCAGCGGCCGGTGCCTTGCCCACGCCGCCCGCCGGCGCCGCGGCACCGATGGCAACGCCGATGCCGCCCCCGGCACCGGTGGTGAGCCAGCCCGCCGCACCGGCCCAGCAGCCGCAAGGCCAGGCGCCAGCGCAGCAGGCCCAGCCCGCCCAACCGCAGCCGCAACCGGTCGATCCGCGCCAGTACCAGCCGGCGATGGCGCCGCAGGCGGCCGGCGAAGGCCAGCTGGCGCCGAAGGACTGATTCCGGGCGCGAAATATTCGCGCTTGCTTGCGTTCCCTTACGGCGCGCGGGCCTTTCTGTGAGCCCGGTAACATCGTATTAAAAGCGCCAACTTCCCCGCATCGTCTGCGTTCTAATCCGTACATGCCAAACGTGATGAAAAGGAGCAAGACATGCAACGCAATCACAAGCCGCAGATCCTGAAGCAGTTCCTGGCCGCATCGGCCGCCCTCCTGGTCGCCGGTGGCGCATTTGCCCAGGCCAGCGCCCCGGCACCATCCGCTGCGCCAGCCGGCAAGCCCGGCATGGGTCACCACCAGCACCACGGTGGCGGCATGTGGATGAAGGCAATCGATACCGACGGCGATGGCGCGATCTCCAAGGCGGAAGCCGACGCCTGGTTCAACAAGCTCGACACCAACCGCGACGGCAAGATCGACAAGGCCGAGATGGACGCGCACCGCAAGGCCACCATGGCCGAGCGCCATGCGCGCATGCAGGCAGCGTTCGACGAGAAGTTCAAGGCTGCCGACAAGAACGGCGACGGCGCGCTGACCAAGGCTGAGGCCAACGCCGGCCTGCCGCGCCTGGCCAAGCGCTTCGACCAGCTCGACGCCAACCGCGACGGCAAGCTGACCCGCGACGAAATCCGCGCCGGCATGGAAAAGATGCACCGCGACCATTCGCACCGCGGCGACCGCGGCCCGCGTGGCCAGGCGGCACCGGGCAGCCAGCCGGCGCCCGCGGCACCGGGCGCCCCGTCCACCAGCGGCGGCTGACCGGCCCAGGCAGGGCCGCGCCAGCGGACCTTGCCAGGCCTCACCAAGCGCGCGAGCCTTAGGGTTCGCGCGCTTTTTCTTTGCCTGTTCGCCTTGTGCGTGCACTGGGAAGAATCTGACCTCGCCCGCAAACGCCCGTAGAATGCCGCTTCCCTGTTTGCCGGGCTTGGCACCATCCTTGCCTGCTTCCGGCCGGCGGAGCGCGCGGCCGCGATTTGCGGTGGCGCCACCCCACAGGTCTGCCCAGCCCGACCGGCTGCCGCGCGAGTGACCGATAAGGCTACCGGCTCATCAGAATCGGCCCTGAATCGGACGTAATTTCACAAAAAATTGCGTACTTGTGCACGGCTTGCTAAATTTGCGCAAAAAAATTGCCAATAAACATATTGCGGAGCAACAATATCGTGAGCAAGGTGGAGTTGGACAAGATCGACCGGAAGATCCTGGAAGTGCTGCAGACCAACGGCCGGTTGACCAACCTGGAGGTGGCCGAGCGCGTCAACCTGTCGCCCAGCCCCTGCCTGCGCCGCATCCGGCGGCTGGAGGAGATCGGCGTGATCCGGCAGTACGCAGCGCTGCTGGAGCCCAACAAGATCGGACTTGGCCTGCTGGCCTATATCAATGTCCGGCTGGAAAAGCATGGCGGCGCGCCCAAGGGCAAGGCTCCGCTGGACCTGTTCCGCGCCTCGATCGCGGTCTGGCCGGAGGTGGCCGCGTGCCACGCCATGACCGGCGAGATGGACCTGCTGCTCAAGGTCTACGTGGAAGACATGGAACACTTCGCGCGCTTCATGCAGGAGCAGTTGCTGGCGCACCCGTCGGTGATCGACGTGCGCTCCAGCTTTGCGCTGGAAAGCATCAAGGACACCACGGCGCTGCCGGTGGGCGGCGCGGCTTGATACGGCGAACCTGAGGCCGCAAACAAGAACGGCGCATCGTTGCGATGCGCCGTTGGCGTGGAACCCGCATTGAGCGGGCCCGGGGGAGTTCAGCGGACTCAGGCAGTGTGCTTCTGCGGCACCATGGTGCGCCAGAAGCGCAGCCCGAAGCGGCGCGCGTCACGCAGGTTGCGGCGCACCGCGTAGTCCAGGTCGGCGAGCTGCTCGTCCAGCGCTTCGGTCAGGCGGCTGGCGGTGTCGGCCGGCGGCAGTTCCAGGTAGGCATCGGCCTCGCCGTAGGCGTACTGGACCTTCATGCCGGCCTTCTTGGCAATGTGCATCATCGCCGCGTTGCGCGACAGGCAGTGCATGTACAGCGTGCGCACATTGGTATTGCGGCCGTGGATCGCGGCACGCTCGAACAGCGCGCTGCCGATGCCGCGCCCGCGGGCGCTGCCCGACACCGACACGCCGAACTCCGCCACGCGGCCCTGGGCGTTGTCGCGCAGGTTGGCGAAGTGGCCCACGCCGATCAGTTCGAGCTTGTCGTCGTAGACGCCGAACACGCTGTCATGGTCGAAGTCGATGCTGTCGACATAGGCTTCGATCACGTGGTCGCCCACGGACTGGCCAAAACGGAGCAGGCGATCCTCCTCGCCCAGGGCGAGGAAATGCTTCAGCAGGCGCGAGCGGTGGTGGGCCGCCAGCTCGCGCACCAGTACGGTGGTGCGGTGGGTGGCCTGGGCGGCTTCGGCTGCCTTGCGCAGATCTTCGTCGGTCAGTGCGCCGACGGCCTTGCTCAGTTCGAGCGGATTCACGTTATTTCCTTCCAGGTGCAATCACAGATAAACATAGCACTGCGTTGGTGTTTTTCCAGGCACTTTTCCCTGCTTCGGTGCAGAATTCGGGGAAACACCATCTTGATGCGGAGCCAAAAGTATTGTAGTGGAATTGTCGGTTCGGCGTAAGCTTCCCGCGTCGCAGCAGGCCGCCGTCTCACCACAGCATCAATAAAAATCGAATAAAATCAAAAGCTTGAGAAAATGTGATGAATTGTTGCGTGGTGCCGGATGTGGATTTGGTGCAACGCCACAATCCCGCGTTCTCCCGCATGTCCGTCTGACTTCCCCTTGCCCAGCCGATCGCCTTTGATGACCGAGCCCCCAATCGTTGTGATCTACGCGCACCCCACGCCCAGCCGTTCGCGCGTCAACCGTCCGCTGGCCGATGCCTTGGCCGCGCTGCCGCAGGTACAGGTACGCGATCTCTACCGCAGCTATGTCGACTATGACATCGATGTCGTCGCCGAGCAGCGCGTGCTGTCGGTCTCCGACACCATCGTGCTGCAGTTCCCGGTGCGCTGGTACAGCGTGCCGGCGCTGCTCAAGCTGTGGCTCGACGAGGTGCTGGAGCCAGGCTGGGCCTATGGCCCCGGCGGCACTGCGCTGCGTGGCAAGTCCTTGCTGGCAGTGGTAAGCACCGGCGGCACCGCCGATTCCTACGGGCCGGACGGCACCCATGGTCACCCGATCGGGGACTTCCTGCTGCCGCTGGAACAGACCGCCTTGCTGTGCGGCATGAGCTGGCTCCCGCCGGTGGTGCTGCACGACGCCAACAATGCCGATGCCCAGGCGCTGGCCGAGCATATCGCCCACGTCTGCGGGCGGCTGGGCACCGGCGCCGCGCCGGCGGGGGGACAGGCATGAACCAGCACGACTTCCTGATTGCGCTGCTGGTGTTCCTGGTGGCGGCGGTGGTGGCGGTGCCGCTGGCGCGGCGCAGTGGCCTGGGCGCGGTGCTGGGCTACCTGCTGGCGGGGGCGGCGATCGGGCCGTTTGCGTTGCGCCTGGTGACCAATGTCGAATCGATCCTGCATTTCTCCGAGTTCGGCGTGGTGCTGATGATGTTCGTCATCGGCCTGGAGCTGGAGCCGCGCAAGCTGTGGGCGCTGCGGCGGAGCATCTTTGGCTACGGCGGCGCGCAGCTGGCTGCGTGCGCGCTGGTGATCGGCGCGGTCGCGGCGCTGGCGGGCGCGCCGTGGCAGGTGGCGCTGGTGGCGGGCCTGGGACTGGCGTTGTCGTCCACCGCGATCGCGCTGGCGACACTGACCGAGCGCAACCTGTTCGGCACGCCGGCGGGGGCCGCCAGCTTCGGCATCCTGCTGTTCCAGGACATCGCCGCGATCCCGATGATCGCGCTGTTGCCGCTGCTGGCCACGCAGGGCGCCGCAGGCGCGGGTCCGGGCGCGGCCGGCTGGCTGGCGGCGGGCAAGGCGGTGGCGGTGATCGGTGCGGTGGTGGTCGGCGGCCGCTACCTGGTGCGCCCGGCGCTGCGCTTTATCGCCCGCACCGACATGCGCGAGATGTTCACGGCGTTTGCGCTGCTGCTGGTGGTGGGCATTGCGTTGATGATGGACGCGGTGGGCTTGTCGATGGCGCTGGGCACCTTCGTGGCTGGCGTGCTGCTGGCCGATTCGGAATACCGCCATGCGCTCGAGGCCGACCTGGAGCCATTCAAGGGCCTGCTGCTGGGCCTGTTCTTCATGGCTGTCGGCATGTCGATCGACTTTGCCGTGCTGGCACACTCGCCCTGGCTGGTGCTGGGTCTGGTGGCCGCCTTCGTGGTTGCCAAGACCGCGGTGCTGGCGCTGCTGGCGCGGTATTTTGCCATCGCCCGCGGGCAGCGGCTGCTGTTTGCGCTGCTGATCTCGCAGGGCGGTGAGTTCGCTTTCGTGGTGTTCGGCGTGGCCGGCACCGCCGGCCTGCTGCCGCGCGAGACCGAGGCCCTGCTGGTGCTGGTGGTGGCGCTGTCGATGGTGGCCACGCCCTTGCTGCTGCTGGCCTATGACCGGCTGGTGGCGCCGCGCCTGGGCAGCGGCAAGGCCCGCCCGGACGAGGCCATCACGCCGCAGCACAATCCGGTGCTGATCGCCGGTTTCGGGCGCTTCGGCCAGATCGTCGGCCGCCTGCTGTACACCCAGGGCGTGGGCGTGACGGTGCTGGACCACGACCCCGACCAGATCGAGTTCCTGCGCCAGTACGGCTTCAAGGTCTTCTATGGCGACGCCACCCGGCTGGACCTGCTGGAGGCCGCGGGCATTGCCGACGCGCGCATCCTGGTGGTGGCGATCGACGGCATGGACGAAAGCCTGGAACTGATCGACCGCGTGCGCCAGCGCTTTCCCGAACTGCAGATCTACGCCCGGGCGCGCCATGTGTCACATGTCTACCAGCTCAAGGACCGCGGCGTGCACCTGTTCGAGCGCGAGATGTTCGAGGGCTCGCTGATGCTGGGCCGCCGCGTGCTGGAGGGGCTGGGTTTCGATCCGGCCGAGGCCCGCAACGTGGCACTGCGTTTCCGGCGCCACAACATCCAGGCGATCGACCGCTTCTATCCGCACTACACCGACCAGAAGAAGCTGGTCTCGCTGGCGCGCCAGGCGCGCGACGAACTGGAAGAGATGTTCCGCCAGGACCGCGAGCAGCGGCGCCAGCGCGAAGAGGCCGAGTGGATGTGAGCGGCAGGGTGGCGGGCCAGCGCCGCGTCAGCGCGCGGCCGCGGCCCGGCCGGGCAGGCCGCCTTCGAGCAGGTCGACCACCATCTCGGCAAACTCTGCATAGGACAACCGGCCGCCCGGCTTGAGCCAGGTGAAGGTCCAGTTGATCATGCCGAAGATGGTCATGGTCAGCGCGGTCTGGTTCTCGCGCGTGACGCGCTCCGGGTAGGCCCGGCGCAGCAGGCGCGAGAACGCCGCGACCACGTCGCGCTCGCGGCCCAGGATCAGGTCGCGCTGGGTCTCGGCCAGGAACTTGACGTCGTTGATCAGCGCGATATGGCGCGTCTGCGAGGTCTCGTACTCGGCCAGGAAGGCGCGGATCAGGTTGCCGAAGGCTTCCTTGTCGGTGCGCGCGTGGCGCTCGGCGTCGGCCTCCACTTCAGTGACGAGCAGCATCAGCCGGCGCGTGTAGCGGTCCAGCAGGTCGAACAGGATCGCTTCCTTGCTCTCGTAATAGTGGTACAGCCGCGCCTTGGAGGTGCCGCAGGCGGCGGCCAGGTCGGCCATCGAGGTGCTGGGGTAGCTGCTGTTGGCAAAGGCGGCGGCGGCCAGGTCCAGGATCTGCTCGCGCTGCGCCTCGAAATCGGGTGCCTTGGTACGGGCCATATTCTCGTTTATTCGCCGCCGGTGCCACCGCTGCCGAGATGGCGGCGCAGTTCGCAGGTATCGAGCGAGTCAGCATTGCCGCGCAGCACCAGCTGGCCCATGGCGATCAGCTCGCGGCAGCGCCAGAACACGAACCAGTCGCTGGCCAGCAGACCCTCGATCGCGCCCATCACGCTGCCCACCATCTGCGCCGCGGGCGTCCACTCGGACGGGGCGCGTTCCATGATGATCTCGTCGATGGTGTGGTAGGCCGCCGGCACCAGCGTGTTGCCCTTCCAGAGCCGCACGTCGGCGTTTTCCTTGACGTTCTGCTGCCACTCGTAGCCGAGGCGGCCCAGGCGCAGCACCGAGACCGGGGCGATGGTGGAAAAGCGCCGCGCCAGCCGCGCGGGCGTGTACATGCCGATCGCCGCCAGGTTGCCCTGCGCGGGCATTTCCAGCTCGCGCAGGTCCATGGCGACTTCATTGATCCGCTGCGGCGCCTGGTACAGGTGGAACACCACCCGGCGCAGCATCAGCTGGTCAGCCGCGCTCTGGCCGTGCCAGATGGCCACTTCCATGTTGTCCTGGCGCAGTCCCTGGAGCTGGTCCAGCGCCTGGCGCATCTCGGCGCCGAAATCGATGTCGGTATGCGGGGCGACCCGCTGCCAGAAGCCGGAGCGGATCAGGCCGGTGCTGTCGATGTCGGCCAGCGGGCCTACCGCCAGGTCGTCGCGCAGCACCACGACAGGGTCCGGCCGCGCAGCCTGGGCCAGGGCCTGGCGCAGGGTCGTGCCTGCTACATCACCGTTGACGACGTGGATATATTGCATGGCCGTGATTGTATATGGGTGGACGGTTCGCTGGCACCGCCGCGGCGGCGGTGCGACAGGCGCGATCGCCGCCCGCCCGGTCACTGTCCTGCAAGCATCGCGCCAGCCCGAAGCCGCCTGCCGCCATTGTAGTCACGGCCGGTGCTGGCCAATGTCGGCAATTGTCTGAATACACACGCCCCGGCGTGCCCGGATCAGCGTTCGTCGTAGCTGACCACCACCCGCGGCGTCAGCGCCCGCGCCTGGCAGGTGAGCACGAAGCCCTTTTCCATCTCCCACGGCTCGAGCGTGTAGTTCTTTTCCATGTCCACCTGGCCCTCCAGCACCTTGGCGCGGCAGGTGCAACAGACGCCGCTCTTGCAGGCAAAAGGCAGGTCCAGGCCGGCGGCCAGCGCGGTGTCCAGCACGGCGTCTTCCAGCGGCAGGCGCATGCTGTGCTGCTTGCCGTCGAGCACCACCACCAGCTCGGCGGTGCCGGCATGGTCGGCGTGCGCCGGGGCCGGCTTGCGCCTGGCCTGGGCCAGCGGCACACCGAAGCGCTCGGCGTGGATGCGGTGCGGGTCGACGCCCGCGTCGCGCAGTGCCGCCTCGGACTCGTCGATCATCGAGGCCGGCCCGCAGACAAAGGCCGCGTCGATGTCTTCCACGGGGATCAGGGTCTGCAGGAAGGCGGTCACGCGGGCATGGTCGAGCCGGCCATGCAGCAGGTCCACCTCCTGCGGCTGGCGCGACAGCACGTGGTAGAGCGTGAAACGCGCCAGGTACTGGTTCTTCAGGTCTTCCAGCGCCTCGGAGAAGATGATGCTGTCGACGTTGCGGTTGCCATAGACCAGCGTGAAGCGGCTGTGCGGCTCGGCCTGCAGCGTGGTGCGGATCAGCGACAGCACCGGCGTGATGCCGCTGCCGGCGGCAAAAGCCACGTAGTGGCGCGCGGCGCCGGCATCGAGCGGCACGTGAAAGCGGCCGTCGGGGGTCATCACGTCGATCACCTGGCCCGGGGCGATGGAATCATGCAGGTGCGTGGAAAAGAGTCCGTCCTCGACCAGCTTGACCGCCACGCGCAGCTCGCCGTGCGCGTCGTAGTCCTGCACGGCCGAGCAGATCGAGTAGGAGCGGCGCAGGTCCTTGCCTTCGACCGGCGCCTTCAGCGTCAGGAACTGGCCCTGGGTGAAGCGGTAGGCGTCGCGCAGCGCGTCCGGCACCTCGAAGGCGATCGAAATCGTGTCGGCGGTCTCGGGGCGCACCTGCGCCACGCGCAGCGGATGGAACTGTGGAGTCATGGCAGCCTGGCTTCGGCCCGGCGGGGCTCAGTAAGGTTTGAAATAGTCGAACGGCTCGCGGCAGTCCAGGCACCGGTACAGCGCCTTGCAGGCGGTCGAGGCAAAGCGCGAGATTTCCTGCGTATGCATGCTGCCGCAGCGCGGGCAGGCCACGGCATCGGGCGCGCCCGCGCGGGCGGCGCGAGGCACAAAGCGCAGCGGCTGCGCCGCGGCCGGCGTGCCGCACTGGCCCGGCGGTGCTATGCCGAAGGCGCGCAGGCGCTCGCGCGCGGCCGGGGTGATCCAGTCGGTGGTCCAGGCCGGCGCCAGCACGGTGCGGATGCGCCACGGCGCCAGCCCGGCGCCGTCCAGCGCCCGGCCGATGTCCTCGGCGATCTGCGACATCGCCGGGCAGCCGGAATAGGTGGGCGTGATGACGATCTCAAGCGCGCCGTCGGCGGCGGTCAGGACATCTCGCAGGATGCCCAGGTCGCGGATCGATACCACCGGGATCTCCGGGTCCGGCACCGCCCCCAGCGCCGCCCATGCACGCGCGATGCGGCCGTCGGTGGCGCGGTCGTTGCGCAGGGGGAGGGCGGCGATGTTCATGTTGGTCAACCCTTTGCGCCGAAGCGGGCGCTTACCATTGCGCGCCCGGATGGGCCCGCGCCAGCCCCTGCATCTCGCCCAGCAGGTAGCTCATGTGTTCGGAGTGCACGCCGTGCTTGCCGGTCGAGACAAAGCTCGTGGCCTGGGGCAAGTCCAGCGTGGCGGCCTGCAGTGTCTCGGCGACGGTGGCGTCCCAGGCCGGGCGCAGCGTGGCCGTGACCACGCCGATGCCCTGCGTGGCGGCCTCGGTTTCGACCGCGTCCTCGGCAAAGCACTCGTTCATATAGGGCAGAAGGTGCTCCAGCGCGCGCTGCATGCGCGCGTGCGATGCCTCGGTGCCGTCGCCCAGGCGCACTACCCAGCCAGCCGCGTGGTGCAGGTGGTAGCGCGCTTCCTTGACCGACTTGGCGGCGATCGCGGCCAGCTGGTCGTCGCGGCTGGCCAGTAATGCTTCCCACAGCTCGACCATCAGCGCGCTGTACAGGAAGTTGCGCATGATGGTGACGGCGTAGTCGCGCTCGGCTGCGGCGTTGCCGGCCAGCGGGCCGCGGTGCGGCAGCTCCAGCAGCGTCCAGTTGCGGAAGTCGCGCTCGGCACGCCAGTAGGTGTAGTCGTCCTCATGGCGGGGCAGGCCGGTCAGCTCGCCTTCCAGTTCGCCGGCGCGGCCGTACAGCAGCCGTGCCTGGCCGATCAGGTCCAGGCTGATGTTGGCCAGCGCGATGTCTTCTTCCAGCACCGGGCCGTGGCCACACCATTCGGCGTTGCGCTGGCCCAGGACCAGGGCGTTGTCGGCCAGGCGCAGCACGTAGCGCAAGCCCGCAGTGCGTGCCGGCGGCAGGTGGTCGAGCGAGGCGGGCGCGGTCGGCTGTGGGGACGCAGTCATGGTGCGGGCCTTACATGTGGTTGACTTCGTCGGGCAGCTGGTAGAACGTCGGGTGCCGGTAGATCTTGTCGGCCATCGGGTCGAACAGCTCCGGCTTTTCCTCGGGCACGCTCGCGGTGATGGACGCTGACGGCACCACCCAGATCGACACGCCTTCCTGGCGCCGCGTATAGACGTCGCGCGCCATGTGCAGCGCCTGCTGCGCGTCGGCGGCATGCAGGCTGCCGCAATGCTTGTGTTCCAGGCCTTGCTTGCTGCGTACGAACACTTCCCACAGCGGCCATTCCTTGCGTTGCATCGTTTGTCTCCGTCCTCGGGCGTGTTGTCAGGCCGCGGCGCGGCTGGCGCGGGCTTCGCGTTCGGCCACCTTGGCGGCGTGCGCCAGCGCGGCCTCGCGCACCCAGGCGCCGTCCTCGTGCGCTTTCACGCGGGTGGCCAGGCGCTCCTTGTTGCAGGGGCCGTCGCCGTTGATCACACGCCAGAACTCATCCCAGTCCAGCGGGCTGTAGTCATAGTGGGCGCGCTCGGCATTCCATTGCAGGCCGGGGTCGGGCAGGGTCACGCCCAGCACGCGGGCCTGCTCGACCGTGGCATCGACAAACTTCTGGCGCAGGTCGTCGTTGGAGATGCGCTTGATGCCCCAGGCCATGGTCTGGGCGCTGTTGGTCGAGGCCGCGTCGGGCGGGCCGAACATCATCAGCACCGGGAACCACCAGCGGTCGACCGCGTCCTGCACCATCTCGCGCTGGGCCTCGGTGCCGCGCATCATCGCCAGCAGCGCGTCGAAGCCCTGGCGCTGGTGGAACGACTCTTCCTTGCAGATGCGGATCATGGCGCGCGCATACGGGCCGTACGAGCAGCGGCACAGCGGGATCTGGTTCATGATCGCCGCGCCGTCGACCAGCCAGCCGATCACGCCCACGTCGGCCCAGGTCAGCGTCGGGTAGTTGAAGATCGACGAATACTTGGCCTTGCCGCTGTGCAGCGCGTCGACCAGGTCATCGCGCGAGGCGTCGAGCGTCTCGGCGGCGGAATACAGGTAGAGCCCATGGCCGCCTTCATCCTGCACCTTGGCCAGCAGGATGGCCTTGCGCTTGAGCGACGGGGCCCGGCTGATCCAGTTGCCCTCCGGCAGCATGCCGACGATCTCCGAGTGCGCATGCTGCGAGATCTGGCGCACCAGGGTCTTGCGGTAGGCCTGCGGCATCCAGTCCTGCGGCTCGATCTTGCCGTCGGCGGCCATGCAGGCGTCGAACGCGGCCTGGCGGGCGGCTTCGTCCTGGGGCGCGCTGGCCGGTGCCGTATCGGCGTGCTGGCCGGGCAGGTCAAGACTCTGCGTGTACATGGTGTCTCCTCTGACGGGATGCCGCCCGGATCGCGGGCAGTGCTGGCCCTATTATATATATGCCGACCGGTCGGTCAATTTAAGGGAAGGCCCGCTACCGTGGCCGTGGCTTGATCCCGCTCGCCTCGTGGCGGCTGCCGCACGTGTAGTATCGAAGTCAGGCGGCGTTACCGCCGCCATCCCTTTCCAACGGAGGCAATTCCTATGACTAGCGCGGCATACAGCAAGATCGTGGTGGCGGTGGACGGCAGCAGCACGTCCGACCTGGCGCTGGGCGAAGCCATACGCGTGGCGGCTCCGGGCGGCGCCACCGTGCTGGCGCTCTATGTCGTGGACACCGGCACGCCCATGTTCGATGCCGGGTACTACGATCCGAGCCAGCTGCAGAAGGCGTTCGAGGAAAGCGGGCAGCGCGCGCTGCAGGCCGCCTCGCAGCGGCTGGCCGCGGCCGGCGTGGCGCATGAAACCCGGCTGGTGACCGAAGCGCCGGTGCCAGGCGACATGGGGGCCTCGATCAACGAGGCCGCGCGCCAATGGGGCGCCGACCTGCTGGTGATCGGCACGCACGGACGCCGCGGCGTGCGCCGTCTGGTGCTGGGCAGCGTGGCCGAGGCGGTGATACGCCAGTCCACCATGCCGGTGCTGCTGGTGCGCGGCGAGGCGAAGGCTGACTGAACGGCCGAATGAAATCGTGCCCCCCATCGGGGACGCCAGGGCAGCCGACGGGACTCAGCCGGCGAAGCGGAAATGGCCGCTGCGCAGCACGATCTCGCGCGCCTCGGTCAGCTCGAACATGCTTTCGGCCAGGCGCTCGATGCGCTGGCGGTTGCTGGTGAACGCTGCGACCAGGTCTTCCTCGCGCGGCGAACGCGCGCCGAAATGGGCCTCGAGGGCCTCGGCGGTGACGGAATACAGGGTGGGACTGCCGTTGACCGTGGCGGGGCAGGACAGCGTGAGGCTGGCTGCGCAGTAGGTCGGGAGGCTGCGAGGGAACGTGATGTCGGACATGGCGTGCCTCGTGCTGGCGGCGAGCGTATTAGATCAATATAGGCCATTGCCGCGTTCCGTAAAGCCCGGCCGGTACGCTGGCCGGGCCGGCAAGCTTCTTTCTTGATGCCTCTCAGCCGCTGTGCGCCCGCCGGCGCACCGGCGGCTTGCGCGCGGCCGCGCCCAGCGTGCGCAGGTCCGCCACCGCGGCATGGGCGGCGGCGATATGCGCGGCGGCGTAGTCGGCCTGTTCCGCCAGGAAGGCGTCGAGCGCGCCAGCGGGTGGCAGCGCGGGCCGCTCGGTGTCGCCGGCAGCGTCTGCCAGGCCCGGCCGCATCGCCAGCTCGGCCAGTTGGGCTTCCAGCTGCGTCAGGAGTGCGCGCACTTCAGCCCCGGCGGGAAGCGTGAAAACGCCCGACTCCACCCCGGCTCGCACCACGCCGGCCAGCGCGGCCATGCGGCGTGCGCTCGCATGCACGCGCTGGTAGGCCCCGGTATAGTCCGGCGCCAGCGCGCCGGCGGTCTGTGCCAGCGTGAGTTCGGCGCGGGTGGAAGCCCGTCCGGCGGCAATGCGCAAGGCTTCCAGCCGCGGCACGGCAGGCGGCGTCGCGGCCTCAGCCACGCGGCTGGCCGCGAAGGCGGCTCGCAGGTAGACCGCGTTGACCGCCACCGCGTCGACGGCATGGCGGAACACGCGCGACATCTCCACGCGCGGTGCCAGCACATAGTACGTGGCCAGCGCGATCAGGCAGCCCAGCGCGGTATCGATGCCGCGCAGCGCGGCAAAGTGGCTGCTGTCGAGGGCCGGCGCGCCCACCCATGAGAACAGGATCACGGCCGGCGTCAGGCAGAACGCGAACGCCCCGGGCTGCCCGGCAAGGCGGCTGGCATAGGCCCCGGCCAGGAAGGCCGCGCTGATGCCCAGCGCCACCACCGGCGCCGGATGGAGCAGGCCGATCACACAGGCGCACAATGCGCCAGCCAGCGAGCCCGCAAAGCGTTTTACGGAAACCTGCCGGGTAGTCTGCAACTGGGGGCTGAGCACCATGATCACGGTCACCGCCACCCAATAGCCATGGTCCAGCCGCCACCACTGCGCCGGCAGCAGGCTGAGGCTGCCGGCCAGCGCCAGGCGCAGGGCGTGGCGCGTGGCCAGCGCATCGCCTGCGGCGTGGTCGGCCAGCCCGCGCAGCATCTGGGCCAGCCCGTGCCCGATGCCGCGCCGCGGCCAGCGGAAGCTTGCGCGCCATCGGTCGAAATCCGGATGGCGCGCCAGGGCGGATAGTGCCGACTGGTAGGGGGGCGGGGCGCTGGCATTGGCCACGGGCGCGGTCAGGCGCCGCAGTTCGTGGCGCAGCGCCGCGCTCAATGCCGGCAGGTCGGGCGCGTGCCGCGCCAGGGCCTGGCCAACTTGCTCGCGGGCGTCGGCGATGCAGCGTGCGATATGACGCAACGGCGGCTGCATCGGCAAGCCATGGGCGGTGCCGGCGCGCTCGCGCAGCTCGCCCGCGACGATCAGCAGCGCAAACAGGGCGTCGGCGACACCCACGGCATAGCCATAGTGCAGGAGCGTGCTGGGGTCGCGCAGGCTGCGTCGGGCCTCGATGGCCCCGCGCGCAGCCTCGATGCGGTTGCGGATGTCCTGCTTGCAGGTGGCGAGGTCATTGCCGTGGCGGGTGTCGGCGAGTGCCGTGGCGAGCCGGACCAGCGCGTCGTATGCGGCCACGATCTCGGTGCGTGGCCGGTCGTCGCGGGTCGACGGGATCAATGCCAGGCAAGCCAGGCACGCGAACACGCCGCCGCGCAGGAAGTCGAGCCCGCTTTGCAGGGCCTGCACGGCGAGCTCAGGCCCGGCCGCAGGCTGCAGGCACGCGGCCACCAGCACGACATAGAGCAGCTTGGCCGCCAGCGCACTGGCCGGGCCGCGCGTCTCTGCCAGACCTGCGGCAAGCCCTCCTGCCATCACGACCAGTACGGCCAGCCAGGGCGAAGGCGCGACGGCCGCGCCCAGCGCGCTGGCTACCGCCCCGCCAATGCCGACCGCTCCCAGGCTGGATAGCCGTGCCGACGCCGTGCCTTGCCGGTCCGCCAGGCAGGTCCAGATCGAGGCCGTTGCCGACCACAGGTAGCCTGCATCCCCGGTCAGCCAGCCAATACCGGCAAGGGCCAGGAACGACAGTGCATAGATGATCCCGCGCCGGAGCAGGACGGGGTCAGGCCAGTAGCGGGCAAGGAGGGCGGAGGCGAACATGCGGGCCGGGATCCACGCGGGCCTGCCCGGTCGGGCGCCCGTCGTGAGACCACTCTACGATACCGTTTGCTGCGTTGCAACAAAACTGGCCTGTCGGCCACAGCATCAGGTCGCCGCACCAAGGTGGCGCGAGCAAGCCCCGTGGCGAGGATCCAAGCACGATTGCTGCGCCAGCAGGCGCAAACGTGCACAGGGGTTGTGACCGTTTCGGCGCGAAGGCGAAAAAAAACCCACGCAGGTTGTGCGTGGGTTGGAATCCACCGAGGTGGTGGAGGAGACAGACTCCAATATACATGATTTGTTGCGACGCACCAAGTGGTCATGTGTCAATGTCCGACATTGCGCACAATGGTGTTGTATCGATGCGACAAAATCCGGTTTCCAGCATCCATGTCCTAGCGGAACAGATATGCGGCACCTACGGCACACATGATCCCGGCAGCATCGGCCACCAGTGCACAACCCAGTGCGTGGCGCGTATTGCGCACATTGATGCTGCCGAAGTAGACCGCCAGTACATAGAAAGTGGTCTCGGTCGAGCCCTGGATGATCGCCGCCAGCCTTCCCTGGAACGAGTCCACGCCATAGGTCGTCATCACATCCACCATCAGCCCGCGCGCGCCGGCGCCGGACAGGATCTTCATCAGCCCGACCGGCAGCGCCGGCACGAAGTCCGTATTCATGCCCAGCTCGGCAAAGCCCAGCGTCAGCCAGCCCATCAGCACGTCCATGCAGCCGGTGGCCCGGAACAGGCCGATGGCTACGAGGATTGCCACCAGGTAGGGAATAATCTGCACGGCGACGCCAAAGCCTTCCTTGGCACCATCGATAAAGGCTTCATAGACATTGACCCGCCGCAGCGCGCCGCAGAGCAGGAACAGCGTGATCAGCGACAGGATGAAGCCGGCGCCGGCCAGTGCCGTCACGCTGCCGACCTGCTCCGGCGGCGCGTGCCGCAGCCAGGCGAACATCCCGCCCAGCAGCGCAGCGACCAGCCCGAATGCCACCAGCACGGCCGGGCGCAGCAGGTTCAGCCGCTGCACCCACGCCACCGCCAGCAGGCCGGCCAGGCATGAGCCGCCGGTGGCCAGCAGCGTCGGCAGGAAGATATCGGCCGCATTGAAACCCGCCAGCCCTTGCTTGACCGCAATGGCCTGCCGGATCGCGATCACCGAGGTCGGGATCAGCGTCAGCCCGGCCGTATTCAGCACGATGAACATGATCTGCGCATCGGTGGCCACGTCTGGGCGCCGGTTCAGTGTCTGCAGCTCGCGCATGGCATTCAGGCCGAGCGGCGTGGCGGCATTGTCAAGCCCGAGCAGGTTGGCCGACACGTTCATCATCATCGCCCCCTGTGCCGGATGCCCCTGCGGCACGCCGGGGAAGAAATGGCGCAGCAGCGGGTTCACCAGCCGGGCAAAGGCATCGACCACGCCGGCGCGCTCGCCGATGCGCATGATGCCGAGCCACAGGCTCATCACCCCGGCCAGGCCGAGCGCGATCTCGAAGGCCGTGCGCGCGCTGTCGAACAGGCTCGCCAGCATCGCCGGGAACACGGTGAGATCGCCGCTGGCCAGGCGGACGCAGGCGGCGACAAAGGAAATCAGGAAGAAACCGAGCCAGACAACGTTCAGGGCCATCGGAATGCGGGAAGCGGGGAAATCAAAGCCGGGGAGATTCCCGGCACGGCGTGCAGCTCAGCCGATCACGGCCCCGCGTTCGGCCAGCAGCTCGCGCAGGATCGAGCGGTGGCAGTGCGCTTCGTTCTCGCAGTAGCAGCCTACCGAGAAATTGGTCTGGTGCGACAGCGCCGCCAGCAGGTCGAGCGTGCGGCTGGCGTCCGGCTCGGCCATTTCCTTGCGGAAGTGCCGCACGAACGCCCGCCATTGCTTGTCATCGGTGGCCTGCAGCGCCTGGGCCACCAGCTCGGGCGATGGCGACAGCACGGGATACCAGACATCGTAGAAATCGCGGCTGGCAAACTCGGATTTGGGCACGCCACGCGGCGGCCGGCGCACAGTGCCGATGCGCAGGCCTTCATCGTCCGCGCGCGGCGTGCCCAGTCTTACGATTCGGATGGTCATGGGGGATCCCGCTCATGTCTGCCGACGCATGTGCGTCCGGCTAAAGTCCCAGATCATGAATCATGGTGTCGCGCATGACAAACTTCTGCACCTTGCCCGTCACAGTCATCGGCATTTCCGAGACAAAGCGGATATAGCGCGGAATCTTGTAGTGGGCGATCTGATCGCGGCAGAACTTCCGGATCTCTTCCTCGCTGGCGCTCTGGCCGGGTTTGAGCACGATCCAGGCGCAGACCTCCTCGCCGTACTTCTGGTCAGGCACGCCAAAGACCTGCACCGCCTGCACCTTGGGATGGCGGAACAGGAATTCCTCGATCTCGCGCGGGTAGATGTTCTCGCCGCCGCGGATCAGCATGTCCTTGACCCGGCCGACGATGTTGCAGTAGCCCTCGTCGTCAATGGTGGCAAGGTCGCCGGTGTGCATCCAGCCGTCGCGGATGGCCTCGCGGGTGCGCTCGTCGTCTTCCCAGTAGCCTTGCATCACGGAATAGCCGCGGGTGCAAAGCTCGCCGGTGGCGCCGGTCGGCACGACCTCGCCGAGGGCGTCGACCACCTTGCATTCCAGGTGCGGCTGCACCCGGCCGACAGTGGCGACGCGCTTGTCCAGCGGATCGTCGGTGGCGCTCTGGAACGAGACCGGGCTGGTCTCGGTCATGCCATAGGCAATGGTGACCTCCGACATATGCATGTCCGCCACCACGCGTTTCATGACCTCGATCGGGCAGGGGGCGCCGGCCATGATGCCGGTGCGCAGGGTCGAGAAGTCGAAGCGGCTGAACTCCGGATGGTCCAGCTGGGCGATAAACATGGTCGGCACGCCATGCAGGGCGGTGCAGCGTTCCTCGCTGGCCGCCTGCATGGTCGCGAGCGGATCGAAGGCCTCGCCCGGGAACACCATGCAGGCGCCGACCGAGACGCAGGCCAGCACCGACAGCACCATGCCGAAGCAGTGATAGAGCGGCACCGGGATGCACAGTACGTCACTGTCGCCAAGTCGCATCGCTATGGCGACAAAGCGGCCGTTATTGACCACGTTGTGATGCGTCAGGGTGGCGCCCTTGGGGTTGCCGGTGGTGCCGCTGGTGAACTGGATATTGATGGCGTCGAGCGCGGAGAGCGTCGCGGTCACCGCGTCCAGGCGCACAGTATCGGGTTCGGCCAGCAGTGCATCGTAATTGAGCATGCCGGGCGTCGCCTCGCCTCCCATGCGGATCACCCACTGCAGCCGGGGCAGCCGGGCGGAGCGCAGCGCCCCCGGCTCGGCCTCGGCCAGTTCCGGCGCCAGCGCCTGGAGGGTGGCCAGGTAGTCGCTGGCCTTGAAACGCGCGGCCGTGATCAGCATGCGCACGCCGGCCTTGTTCAGCGCATATTCCAGCTCCGCCTGGCGGTAGGCCGGATTGATATTGACCAGGATGGCGCCGATACGAGCGGTGGCGAACTGGGTCACCAGCCACTCGGGCCGGTTCGGCGCCCAGATGCCGACCCGGTCGCCCGGCTGGATCCCGCGCCGGAGCAGGCCGCTGGCCAGGCGATCGACCTGGTCGCTGAACTCCGCCCAACTCCAGCGCACACCATGCTCGCGGAACACCACGGCCGGGGCGCCCGGGTTTGCGGCGACCGTGCGCGCCAGCAATGCCGGAATCGTCTCATCAGACAGGGGGATGTCGGTGCTGCCGGCGACCACGGAGAGGCCGGGCGTCACGGGTCGGGTCATCTTGTCTCCTTCAACTGCTCTGCTTGGCATTCGACGTCTATATATAGAGAGGACGTCTCGGGTTGGGCCAACGCCCACGGTCTCAGCTTAAGCCGAGGCGCCGCTGGATGCTGTCACCACCGCGACATTTGAGCCTCGTGCGCCGCTTTTACGGGGGGTTCGAATTATTTCGCGAAATCGCTTGCCAGTCGGTCCTGCGTCCCTTAATATTCGCCCCCTCGCAACACAACGCAGCGCTGCAAAGCAGACGCCGCAAGGGTTGCGGGGTCGACCGGGATGGTTGGCGCAGCGAAGTTGGCGCGCTGGCCGCAGCAAAAAAAGATGCTGAAACGGTTGACGAAACGAAGAAAGCTCTGCATAATCTCGTTTCTCTGCTGCAGACA
>NZ_JBYTAH010000036.1:0-71968 GCF_058787975.1 Cupriavidus sp. FW305-26 | reverse complement strand
AGGTCCGTGAAACAGCTCCGCGCCGATGATAGTGCGGATTCCCGTGTGAAAGTAGGTCATCGCCAGGCTCTTATTCCGCAGAACCCCCAGCCCCAAAAGGCTGGGGGTTTTTGCTTTGGCGCGGCGGAAAATCACGCCCGCGCCCCTCATGCCGTCATCCGCCGGTCCGCGACAGCCAGCGCAACGCCGGCCAGGCAGCAGCCTCCAACCAGCAATGCGGCTGGCACGGTGCCGTGCACTGCCAGTGAGCTGGCCGCAACCGGCATCAGCATCAGCACAGCCAGGTTGTTGATGCTTTCCGAGACGGCCAGAATCTGTCCCTTTGCTGCGCCGGCCCGCCGAGCCAGGATGGCGGTGCTAGATGGCGCCGCGATGCCGAGTGCCGCGCCCCACGCCAGCAGGCAGCCAAGCGACCCGGGCAACCCCAAGACGCCTGTTGTGAACAAGGTCAGGGCCACGGCGACAAGCGCGGTGGCCACTATCAAAACACTTTCCTCGCGCGCGAAGCACTGGCTGGCACGCCCTGCCAGCAGATTGCCAACGGCCAGGCCGAGGCCGAACACCGAAAGTGCCGCGCCGACGCCGGGCACGCCGAGCCCGTAACGCAGCCGCAGCACTTCCCCCGCTAGTACATAGGCCGCTACGGCGCTTCCATTCCAGGCGCCTTTCGCGATCAATGGAAGCAGGATGCCTGAAGATGCTGGGATGTTCCTGGATTTTTCCTGGCAGTCGCCGCTACGCGGCAGATTGCGCGGAAGTACGTGGCAGCCGGCAAGAAGGGCCGCCAGGCAACCACCTGCGGTGACAAGGAAGGGAGCGCGCCAGCCGAATCCATCGGCCAGTACCCCGGCCACTGCCGGGCCTGCGGCAATGCCGGCGGTCATGCCTAGCATGACGCCGCCCATGGCGCCAGCCTGCCGCGCCGGGGGAACCAGATCTGCGATCAATGCGAAGACGGTGGGAATCGTGGCCGCGGCGGCGAGCCCGCCGAGGATACGCAATGCCATGGCGGCATGCAGCGTAGGGACGAGCGTGAGGGCGATGCCATCGAGTGCGAACAACAGCAATGCAGCCAGCAGCACGCGGCGCCGTCCGGCACGATCGGAGAACCAGCCCATCAACGGCGCGGCCAAGGCATAGGAAAGGGCATAGGCAGAAACGAGTCCCGATGCGCGCGCCGGGGTGGTGGCAAAAGCGTCTGCAAGCGGCGCCAGCATCGGTGACAACATGAATTCAGCAGCGCCGACCATGCACACGGCGAGGGCAAGCACGGGCAGCAGGCAAGGAGATGGCATAGGGTAGCCTCCTCGGGCTTCAACATTGATGGGACGTGGCGATACCGGCCAAGACGTGCGAAACGCGACGTAACAAGGGCGCATCGCCGCCTAACAGTGGGTAAATCCGGAAAATGAATGCGCCGCTGAGTCGGGCAAGATGGGTGGTGCGAGCCGGCACCGGGTACTGCGAGAAGGGGCGATTCAGAAAGATCGCCGGGAAGTCAGGGATGATTCTATCGTATTGCCAGCAATCAGGGGCCACCGGTGCCCAGGCACCGGTGGCATGGCGGAAAGTTAGTCGGCCTCGATCTGCATCGACTTCAGCAGCGGCTGCCACTTGTCGCTCTCAGCCTTGAGCAGTGTGCGCAGGCCTTCCGGCGTCTGCTTGTCGACCGGCACGATTTCCGCACCCAGGCCATCGAGTTTCTTGATCACCACGGGATCTTGCAGCCCCTTCTGCAGCGCCTTGGTCAGCCGCGCCACTGCAGCGGGCGGCGTGCCCTTGGGCGCGTAGATGCCGTGCCAGACCTTGACGTCAAAGCCCTTGAGACCGCCTTCCTGCAGCGTTGGCGCACTGGGCAGCGCCTTGATCCGCGCCGGCGTGGTCACGCCGAACAGGCGCACGCGGTCGGCCTGGATATGGGGCAGCGTGGCCGTGGTCTGGTCGCACAGCAGGTCGACCTGGCCGCCCAGCAGTGCGGTCAGCGCGGGGCCGGCGCCCTGGTAAGGAATTGCATTGAGCTTGACGTGGACCGATTGCTCGAACAGCACGCCGCATAGTTGCGATACGGCGCCCAGCCCGGCATTGGCCAGCGACACCTTGTCCTTGTTCTGCGTCACGTAGCGGATCAGTTCCGGCACGGTCTTGGCCGGCAGGTCCTTGCGGCCCATCAGGGTCATCGGCACGTCCGCGACCTGGCCGACATACTCGAAATCCTTCAGCGGCGCGTACGACAGCTTCTTGTACAGTGCCGGCGCGGTCGCCATGCCATTATGGTGGATCAGCAGCGTATAGCCGTCCGCCTGTGCGCGGGCGACAAAGGCGGCAGCCACGGTGCCGCCGGCGCCGGTGCGGTTTTCCACCACCACGCTCTGACCGAGATCCTGCGACATCGCCTGCGCCAGCGTGCGTGCCACGACGTCGGTCGGGCCGCCGGCGGAGTAGGGGACGACCAGCGTGATCGGCTTGCCGGGGTAGGCGTCAGCCGCTGCCGCGGCGCTTGTGCCAGCCAGCGCCGAGGCCATCACCATCACGCCCGCCAGCCATCGTGGCCCGGCGCGCAAATCCTTCGCATCCTTCATTGCTGTCTCCAGATTGGTGCCGCGCCGTGAGTCCGGGGCGGCTTGTCGGGGTTGCGCGGCTAGCATGGGGGTATGCCGCCGCGACCGCAATCTGGTTCTCGTGAAGGGTGCCTAATCCGTGATGGAAGATCAGGCCGGCTGGCTGGTAGCCCGGTTGCCTCGGCACTGCACTGGTCAGGCGACCTCGGCCACGCGCACTTCCACCAGCAGCTTCTTCAGTTCCGGCACGCACGAGCCGCAGTTGCCGCCGGCCTTGACGCAGGCGGTGATCTCCGCGGGCGTCTTCAGGTCGTGCTTGCGCACGGCGTCGCAGATGGTGTTGCGGCCCACGCCAAAGCACGAGCACACGGTCGGGCCGGTGTCGGCGCCTTTCTCCATCGGCTGGCCGAGCAGCAGGCCGATGCGGTCGGCGTCTTCCAGCCGCTCGCGGCCGAACAGGCCGGCGAGCCACGCGCGCGAGGGCAACTCGGGCCGCGTCGACACGTAGACGCACGCTTCCAGCCGGTCGTTGACGACATAGCCCGCATGGTAGACGCCGGCGGTGCGGTCCTCGTACTCGAGCCAGTCGGCGTCCGGATCGGTCACGCCGAGCAGCGCGCGGGCCCAGGCGGTGCGGTCGGCCACGGTGTCGCGGCCGGCGAATTCATAGCGCTGGAACTGGCGGCCCTGCACGCGCGTCCAGTAGGTCAGCGCTTCCGCGGGCAGCGCGCTGCGGCTCAGCACGAAACCATGCCAGTTCACGCCGAATGGCTCCACCCGTACTGGCGTGTGCTTGAATTCGGGCTCGCCGGAAACGGGATCGACCACGGGATTGACCAGCGCGCCGACGCGTGCGTCGGAGCTGAACTGGCCGTTCCAGTGGATCGGCACGAACACGCTGCCGCGCGGGATGCCGCCGCCATGGCGCACGCGTGCCACCATCGCGCCCCAGCGCGTGCTGACGCGCGCGAGCTTGCCTTCGCCCACGCCGGACAACAGCGCGTCCTGCGGGTGCATGTCGACGAAGGGTTCGGGCAGGTGGTCGGCCAGCTTGGCCGACTTGCCGGTGCGCGTCATGGTGTGCCACTGGTCGCGCACGCGGCCGGTGTTGAGGATCAGCGGGAAATCGTCGTCGGGCGCGTGGGCCGGCGCGCGCGGCGGCGCGGCGACAAAGCGGGCCAGGCCGTCGGCATGGGCGTAGCGGCCGTCGGCAAACAGGCGCTGCGTGCCGGCGCCAGCCGGTGCGCCCGCTGGCAGCGGCCATTGCACGGGCTCCAGCGCGTCATAGTGCTCCTGGTCCAGGCCGGCCAGCCCGCCGATGTCGAACACGCGCGGTGCGGCATCGTTGCGCCAGGCGCTCAGGCGCGCGTGCTCGTCGAAAATCTCATGCACGCCCGCATAGTCGAAGCCGTCAAAGCCCATGCGGCGCGCGACGTCGCACAGGATCCGCCAGTCGGCGCGCGCCTCGCCAGGCGCGGGCAGGAAGGCACGCTGGCGGGAAATGCGTCGTTCCGAGTTGGTAACGGTGCCGTCTTTCTCGCCCCAGCCCAGCGCGGGCAGCAGCACGTGCGCGGCAGCATTGGTGTCGGTGCGCTCGATGATGTCGCTGGTGACTACCAGTTCGCACCTGGCCAGCGCGCGGCGCACCTGGTCGGCGTCGGGCAGGCTTACCACCGGGTTGGTGGCGATCACCCAGACCGCCTTGACGCGGCCGGCTTCGATCGCCTCGAACAGTTCCACCGCCTTCAGGCCCGGGCGGTCAGCCACCACCGGCGATTGCCAGAAGCTCTGCACGACGTCGCGATGCAGCGGGTTGGCCAGTTCCATGTGCGCGGCCAGCATGTTGGCCAGGCCGCCGACCTCGCGCCCGCCCATTGCATTGGGCTGGCCGGTAAGAGAGAACGGGCCCATGCCCGGGGCGCCGATGCGGCCGGTCAGCAGGTGGCAGTTGATGATGCTGTTGACCTTGTCGGTGCCGGCCGACGACTGGTTGACGCCTTGCGAGAAGGCGGTCACGGTCTTTTCCGTATCCGCGAACAGCTGGTAGAACGCCAGCACGTCCTGCACGTCCAGCTTGCAGGCGCGGGCCACGGCAGCGGGATCGGCGCAGGCCGCGTCCGCGGCCTGCAGGGCTTCATCCAGCCCCGCGGTGCTGGCGGCGACGAAGGCGGCGTTGGTGCGGCCTTCGCGCGCCAGGTAGCTCAGCAGCCCGTTGAACAGCCACACGTCGGTGCCCGGGCGGATCGCCAGGTGCAGGTCGGCCAGTTCGCAGGTGGCGGTGCGGCGCGGGTCGATCGCCACGATCTTCATCTCGGGGCGCGCTTCCTTGGCCCGGGACAGGCGCTGGAACAGGATCGGATGGCACCACGCGGTGTTGGAGCCCACCAGCACCACCAGGTCGGCCAGTTCCAGGTCTTCGTAGTTGCCCGGCACCAGGTCTTCGCCGAAGGCGCGCTTGTGGCCGGCCACTGCCGACGACATGCACAGGCGCGAGTTGGTGTCGATATTGGCGCTGCCGATGAAGCCCTTCATCAGCTTGTTGGCGATGTAGTAGTCCTCGGTCAGCAGCTGGCCCGAGACATAGAGCGCGACCGAATCCGGGCCGTGGCGGCGGACGATGTCCGAGAAGCCTTGCGCGACGGTGTCCAGCGCATGGTCCCACGAGACTTGCTGCAGGGAGCCATCGGTGCCGCACACCTTGGGGTGGAGCAGGCGGCCTTCCAGGTCCACGGTTTCACCGAGCGCCGAGCCTTTCACGCACAGCCGGCCGTGATTGGACGGGTGCTGCGCGTCGCCCGCGATCTCGACCTGGCCGTCGGCGCGCACGGTGGCGCGCACGCCGCAGCCGACGCCGCAGTACGGGCAGGTGGTGGCGGTGGTGGTGGTCAGGGTCGCCGAGACGACCGGGATGTCGGACAGGTTCACGCGTTCTCCGTGCGGGGGCGTTATATGGCTTACGGTGATGCTTATGCGGCGAGCGCTTCGCACTGCGCCTGACCGAACAGCAGGCGCTGGCGCAGCGCGCCCACCGGCGTGCGGCGCTGGATCATGTCGAAGTACCAGGGGCCGTCCTGCACGTCGCCGTACAGCACGGCGCCGACCAGATAGCCGTCCTGCAGCACCAGGCGCTTGTAGACGCCGCGGCGCGGGTCGCGCAGCACCAGGTCTTCACTGCCTTCGGCGCCGATGAAGTCGCCGGCGGAATACAGGTCGACGCCGGTCACTTTCAGTTTAGTCGCGGTGGCCTGCTGCACGTAGTGGCGATGGCCGGCGCCGGCGAGGTGCGCGGCGCACACGCGCGCCTGATCCCAGATCGGCGCCACCAGGCCGAAGGTGGCCTGGCGATGCTGCACGCACTCGCCCACGGCGTAGATGCGCGGATCATAGGTCTGCAGCGTGTCGTCGACGACGATGGCGCGCTCGCAGTGCAGGCCGGCGCCGGCGGCCAGCTCGATATTGGGGCGCACGCCGGCGGTCATCACCACCAGGTCGGCGGGGATCTCGCTGCCGTCCTTGAAGCGCACGCCGGTGACGCGGTCGATGCCGAGAATCTCCGCGGTCTGAGCGCCCAGCAGGAAGCGCAGGCCCTTGCGTTCGAGCGCGCCCTGGAGCAGCGTGGCAGCGGGCTTGTCGAGCTGGCGCTCCATCAGGCTGTCGGGCAGGTGCACCACGGTCACGTCCATGCCCTGGCGCAGCAGCCCGTTGGCGGCCTCCAGGCCGAGCAGGCCGCCGCCGATCACCACCGCATGGCGGTGGTCGCGCGCGGCTTGCTGCATGGTCTCCACGTCCTGGATATCGCGGAAGGCGATCACGCCGTCGAGCTGGTGCCCCGGCACCGGCAGGATGAAGGGCTTGGAGCCGGTGGCCAGCAGCAGGCGGTCGTAGCGCACTTCGCGGCCGGAGGCCGAGCGCACGATGCGGCGCGGGCGGTCGATGGCCACCACCGGATCGCCGGCAAGCAGTTCGATGCCATGCTCGGCGTACCACTCGCGCGTGTTCAGCATGATGTCCGCTACCGTCTTCTCGCCGGCCAGCACCGGCGATAGCAGGATGCGGTTGTAGTTGCCGTGCGGCTCGGCCCCGAACACCGTGATGTCGTACAGGTCCGGGGCGAGCCTGAGCAGCTCTTCCACAGTGCGCATGCCGGCCATGCCGTTGCCGACGACGACCAGGCGCGGGCGGGCTTGGGGGGTGGCGGAAGGCGTCATGCCGGCATCTCCGTTGGCGTGGCTTGAGGACAGGGGGAACATCAAATGGGCGCCGGTGTCAGGCTGCGAGTTCTTCCTCGGCCTCGCTCACGGCCACGCCGGCGGCAATCCAGACCTTGCCGTCATAGACGCGTGCGGCGTAGGCACTGACGGACTGCTCGGGCGCTTCCAGGCATTCGCCGGTGCGCAGGTCGAAGTGATGCTTGTAGATCGGCGAAGCCACCACCAGGCGCTCGCCGAGGTTGCCGACCAGCCCGCGCGACAGCACCGCGGCCTGCGAGTTGGGATCGAAGTTGTCGATGGCGTAGACTTCGTCGCCACGGCCGATGCGGAACACGGCGACCTGCTTGTCGTCGACCAGCGCGCACACACCAGTATTGGGCACGATATCGCGTACGGTGCAGACGGCGGTCCAGGTCTCAGGATGGTGGGGATGGCTCATCACGTTCTCCTTGTTTGCGGCACGGTCAGGCTGCTTTTGCGGGCATGGCAACCACGGGAATCTGGCTCAGGCGAGAACGACGCAATTTCCGTTCCTCCGGCGTGGCCGGGCGGATCTGCCCGCGCTCTTCGACAAAGGCGACGTTGTCGTCGCGGCGGTCGCTGTTGACGAAATGGCGGAAGCGCTTGCGCGTCTCGGGGTCGGTCACGGCCTTCTTCCACTCGTCTTCGTAGGTGTCGACCACATGCTGCATCTCGGCTTCCAGTTCGGCGGCGAGGCCCAGCTTGTCGTCCAGCACCACGGCCTTGAGGTAGTCCAGGCCGCCTTCGAGGTTGTCGCGCCAGACGCTGGTGCGCTGCAGGCGGTCGGCGGTGCGCACGTAGAACATCAGGAAGCGGTCGATGTAGCGCACCAGGGTGTCGTGGTCCAGGTCGCTGGCCAGCAGCTCGGCGTGGCGCGGCTTCATGCCGCCGTTGCCGCACACGTACAGGTTCCAGCCCTTGTCGGTGGCGATCACGCCAACGTCCTTGCCCTGCGCCTCGGCGCATTCGCGGGTGCAGCCGGACACGCCGAACTTGATCTTGTGCGGCGCGCGCAGGCCCTTGTAGCGGTTCTCCAGCTCGATCGCCAGGCCCACCGAATCGCCCACGCCATAGCGGCACCAGGTGGAGCCCACGCACGACTTCACCGTGCGCAGCGCCTTGCCGTAGGCATGGCCGGACTCAAAGCCGGCGGCGATCAGTTCTTCCCAGATGAAGGGCAGTTCCTCGGCGCGCGCACCAAACAGGTCCACGCGCTGGCCGCCGGTGATCTTGGTGTAGAGACCATACTTCTTGGCCACCTGGCCGACCGCGATCAGGCCCTCGGGCGTGACTTCGCCGCCCGGCATGCGCGGCACCACCGAATAGGTGCCGTCCTTCTGGATGTTGGCCAGGTAGTAGTCGTTGGAATCCTGCAGGCTGGCGTGCTCTTCCTTGAGCACGAACTCGTTCCAGCACGAGGCCAGGATGCTGCCCACCGCGGGCTTGCAGATGTCGCAGCCCATGCCCTTGCCATGCGCTTCCAGCAGCGCATCGAAGGTCTTGAACTTGCCCACGCGAACCAGGTGATACAGCTCCTGGCGCGAGTACGGGAAGTGCTCGCAGAGGTGGTTGTTGACGGCCATGCCCTGCTTCTTCATCTCGGCCTTCATGATCTGCGTGACCAGCGGCACGCAGCCGCCGCAGGCGGTGCCGGCCTTGGTGCAGGTCTTGAGCGCGCCGATGCTGGTGGCGCCGTCGCACACGGCCGCGCAGATCTCGCTCTTGGAGACGTTGTTGCACGAGCAGATCTGGGCGGTGTCGGGCAGGGCATCGGCGCCCAGCGCGGGCTTGGCCTTGCCGCTGCTGTCGGGCAGTATCAGGAACTCGGGCGACTCGGGCAGCTCGATCTTGTTCAGCATCATCTGCAGCAGCGTGCCGTACTCGCTGGCGTCGCCGATCAGCACGCCGCCCAGCAGGTACTTGCCGCAGTCGGACACCACCAGCTTCTTGTAGACCTCCTTGCGGTCGTCGCAGAACTGGTAGAAGCGCGCGCCCGGCACGGTGCCGTGCGGGTCGCCGATGCTGGCCACGTCCACGCCCATCAGCTTGAGCTTGGTGCTCATGTCGGCGCCGGCAAACTCGGCGGCTTCGCCCTGCAGGTGGCGCGCGGCGACGCGGGCCATGTCATAGCCCGGCGCCACCAGGCCGTAGATCTTGCCTTGCCACAGCGCGCATTCGCCGATGGCGTAGATGTCGGGATCCGAGGTGAGGCACTGGTTGTCCACCACGATGCCGCCGCGCTCGCCCACCGCCAGGCCGCTGGTGCGCGCCAGTTCGTCGCGCGGGCGGATACCGGCCGAGAACACGATCATGTCGGTGTCGAGGTGGGTGCCGTCGGCAAACACCATGCGGTGGGTGCCGTCTTCGCCGTCGATGATCTCCACCGTGTTCTTGCCGGTGTGCGCGGTCACGCCCAGGCCATGGATCTTCTGGCGCAGCATGCGGCCGCCGCCTTCGTCGACCTGCACCGCCATCAGGCGCGGCGCAAACTCGACCACGTGCGTTTGCAGGTCCATGTCGCGCAGCGCCTTGGCGCACTCCAGGCCAAGCAGGCCACCGCCGACCACTACGCCGGTCTTCGAGCGCGCACCGCATTCGCGCATCGCTTCCAGGTCTTCGATGGTGCGATAGACAAAGCAGTCCTTGCGGTCCTTGCCCGGCACCGGCGGCACGAAGGGGTAGGAACCGGTGGCGAGGATCAGCTTGTCATAGGACAGGGTCTCGCCGGTCGACACCTTCACCGTGCGCGCGGCGCGGTCGATCTCCACCGCACGCGCATTCAGGCGCAGCAGCATGTTGTTGTGCTGCTCGAAGAAGCCGGCGGGCACCAGCGACAGGTCCTCGGCTGACTTGCCGGCGAAGAATTCGGACAGGTGCACGCGATCGTAGGCGGGACGTGGTTCTTCGCACAGCACGGTCACTTCCACGTTCTGCGCGCCGGCTTCCGCCAGGCACTCCAGGAACTTGTGACCCACCATGCCGTGGCCGACGATGATCAGTTTCATGATGCTTTCCTTGTCCGGTAGTCAGTCTTTGCTGCTTGTTGTGCTGTGGGGGCGATGCTTCAAAATCAGCTGGCCATTGCGCTGTCGTACAGCGCCTGCTCCTGGGCCTTGTGCTCGGCGGTGAAGCGGATGGCGATGGCGCAAAGTGCGGAGATGGTGGCGAGCACGCCCAGCACTGTCAGCGTGTGCTGCAGGTCGCCCAGGCCCTTGAGCAGGAAGCCCGCGGCGACGGCGCCAACGTTGCCGCCCGCGCCGATGATGCCGGCCACGCCGCCCAGCGCCTTGCGGTCGATAAAGGGCACCAGCGCGTAGGTCGCGCCGCAGGCCATGTGGGTGAACAGGCCGAACAGCAGCATCGCGACCACGGCCAGCGTCACACTGCCGGCCTGCGCGAACCACAGCAGGCCCAGGCCTTCGCCCAGGATCAGCACGAACAGCAGCGTGGCGCGTGCGTCCAGGCCGCGGCGGCGCGCCGCCTTGTCCGACAGCCAGCCACCCAGGGCGCGGGCAAACAGCGCCAGCAGGCCGAAGCTCGCGGCGGCCATGCCGGCAGCCTTCAGGCTCAGGCCGAAGCGGTCCACGTAATACGAGGCGGCGATGTTGTGGATGAAGATCTCAACGCCGAAGCAGGCGCCGTAGGTGATGAACAGCAGCCACACGCGGTAGTTGGCGCTGGCGGCGCGGAAGCTGGCCCAGCCGCCGCCCTTGCCACCGTCCTTGCCGGTGATGGCGATGCCGCGGGCGCGCAGGTCCGAGTAGTTGCCTTCCGGGCAGTCCTGGGTGAAGCGCCAGTAAATGACGGCCATGATCAGCATCAGCACGCCCGGCACCAGCAGGGCGAAGCGCCAGCCGAACGCGTGGTCGGCGCCGAGCATCAGCACGGCAGCCAGCAGCAGCGGCATGATGGCCTGTGCGGCGCCGCCGCCGGCATTGCCCCAGCCGGCCGCGGCCGCGTTGGCGGTGCCGACCACGTTGGGCGCGAACATCACCGAGGTGTGGTACTGCGTGATCACAAAGCTGGCGCCGACTGCGCCGATCAGCAGGCGGAAGGTCAGGAAGGTCTCGTAGTTCTGTGCCAGCGCCACGCCCAGCACCGGCAGCGCGCCCAGCGCCAGCAGGCCGGTGTAGGTCTTGCGCGGGCCGAAGCGGTCGCACATCGGGCCAATCACCAGGCGCACCAGGATGGTCACCGCCACCGCCGCGATATTGATGTTGGCGATCTGGCCCGGGGTCAGGCCGAACTCGCCCTTGAGCACAGGCATCAGCGGAGCGCAGGCAAACCACGCAAAGAAGCAGACGAAGAACGCCATCCAGGTCAGGTGGAAGGCGCGCATCTGCGGGGTCCTAAAGCTCAGCAGCTCGATGCGGGTGGCTTTGGCGGTCATCGTCCTTGGCTCCAAAAAACAAATGGCGTCCCGCAGACCAGGCCGCTCAGGCCAGTTCAGGGGACGCCGTTGTCCTGACAGCCACTACATGGGATAGGGGCTGCGTATGTGGGGTGGGCCGGTCGCCGTTGACGGGCCCGTACCCTGTTACGCAAGGGGTGTGCCAGGCCGGCATGTGACGGTGAGTGGGGGTTTGTTGCGCTGGGTGCGGCGGAGTGATGCCGGGATGCGCTGTGGTGGGGCGGCCGCCGGGCTGGCGGCACACTCATGGTGCAGTGCGGTGGGCTGCGCTGGTGCGATGCAATACCGCGGTCGGCGCTACTGGTCCGAAGCCGGGGACTGGGCGTTGACGGGAATGATCCGCATATCGCGCGGCGACACTTCCACGCCGTCCTCGTCGACCAATGCCGCGCGCACCAGCTTGCCGCTGGCGCGCGAGCGGATCTGCACCGGGCCTTCGCCGGACGGGGCCATGTGGCTGTCGCCCCACTGCATCAGGCCGACCAGCACCGGCAGCAACTCGACGGCCGCGCGGGTGGGGCGGTATTCGAAGCGTTCGCGCTCGCCGGGCTCGCGGTAGCCGACCTTGCGCAGCAGGCCGGCGTCGGTCAGCGTCTTGAGGCGCGCGGACAGCACCGCGGGCGAGCATTCCAGCCGGCGCAGGAAGTCGTCGAAGCGCGTCACGCCATGGAAGACATCGCGCAGGATCAGGATCGTCCACTTTTCGCCGATCAGCGACAGCGTCGCGGCAATCGAGCAGTGGCGGAGGTCGGACGCATTGAGGGTCATGATGCCGGCAAGCATAGCATGCTGACTTCATTTGCAAAAGTCAGGTTATCTCCTATACTCTGACTACGAATTTTGAATCCAGATGGTGCCGGGATGGATGATCAGAGCGAGGCCCGCACGGGCAAGGCGGAAAGCTGGACGGTGGGACGGGGCGTGCAGGTCACGCTGCGCCATACGCGGCCTCAGGATGGCAGGGCGCTGCGCGCGCTGGTGGATGGGCTCTCGCGTGAGAGCCGCTACTTCCGCTTCCTGAGCGGCGGGCGCGTGGTGGACGCGATTGTCGACGGCCTGGCCGCGCCCGGACCTGGCGGGGTGGCGCTGGTGGTGGAGGCGCCCGACGAAGTTGGTGTCTCAGCCATTGTCGCCAGCGCGGAATACGTGGTGTCCGGGCAGGTCGGGGAATTTGCCGTGGTGGTTGCCGACGGCTGGCAAGGGCAGGGACTGGGGCGGCGCCTGATCGCCAGGCTGTGCGAACTGGCGCGCGCGGCCGGCCTGCGCACCCTGCGCGGCGACGTGCTCAGCGAGAACCGCCGCATGCTGGCCATCCTGCGCGGCCTCGGCTTTGCCAGCCGCCGCAATCCGCAGGACAGCCACCTGCATGAAGTCACGCTGGCGCTTGGCCAGCCGGCGCGCAGCCCGCAGCGGCTGCCGGCGGACTGGTTCGGCGCGCGCTGATTAACTGGCGTCGCGCTTGCCGCGCGAGGTCATGGTGCAACCTGCCGAGGCCGTGATGATGCTGGCGATCGCCAGCCATTGCAGCGCGCTCAGCTGTTCATGCAGGAACGCCAGCCCGGCCAGCGCGCCCATCGCCGGCTCCATGCTCAGCAGGATGCCGAAGGTGCGCCGGTGCAGGCGCTTGAGCGCCACCATTTCCAGCGAATAGGGGATCGCGCTCGACAGGATGCCCACCGCCAGCCCGAACAGCAGCAGCGTCGGGCTGAACATCGCGGTGCCCGCATGCGCGAGCCCGAACGGCAGCACCACCAGCGCCGCCATGGTCAGCCCCAGCGCGGTGGCCTGCCCGCCGTGGGCGTTGCCCGCCATCTGCCCGAACACGATATACAGCGCCCAGCCCACGCCCGCGGCCAGCGCATAGCCGATGCCCACCGGATCGAGCGTGCCGGCGGCATCGCCGACCGGCAGCAACAGCAGCAGCCCGGCCACGGCAAAGGCGATCCACAGGAAATCAATCGCGCGCCGCGACGACAGCACCGCGACCGCCAGCGGCCCGGTGAACTCGATCGCGATCGCCAGCCCCAGCGGGATGGTGCGCAGCGACATGTAGAACAGCAGGTTGGTCGCGCCCAGCGCCGCGCCGTACAACGCGATCGCGCGCGCGTTGGTTCGCGTCAGCGGGATGCGCCACGGGCGCCAGACGCACAGCAGGATCAGCGCGGAGAAGCTCACCCGCAGCGCCGTGGTGCCCTGTGCCCCGAGCGCCGAGAACAGGCTCTTGGCAAAAGAGGTGCCGATGCACAGCGAGGCCATCGAGCCGGTCAGGGCCAGCACGGCGAGCAGGGTCGAGCGACGGTGGGCGGCGGTTTGCGGCAATTTGGGGATCCTGTTTTATGGCGTGGCCTGTGCAATGCTGCCGCATCATGCGGCAAGCACGGCGCGGGCGCCATATACAGGTGCGGGCCAGTGGCTCAGTACAGTTGGCCGTGCCCCGGGCACGCCGCTGCTCAGTGATCCCGAGCCGCCGCCTTGCGCCGCTTGCCGGGTTTGCTGGCGCAGTCCGGGCAACGCCCCAGTAGCGTCAGCTCGTGGTGCTCCACTTCGAAACCCGGTGGCGTGATCTCTTCCAGATGCCCGGGGCACCCTTCCAGCGGGAAGACGCGGTCGCACGACAGGCACTGGAAATAGTGCCGGTGGGTCGCGGCACCCGGCACTTCCGACAATTCATAGCGGTCCGGCTGGCCCGGCAGTTCGACGGCATGCACCTGCTCGCCTTCCACCAGGGCACGGATGTTGCGGTAGACCGTAGCCAGTCCCAGTGAGGGCACCTGGTGCTGGGCCGCGGCCAGGATCTCGGCCGGGCTCAGGGGCCGGCCGGCTTCGCGCAGCGCGTCGATGACGGCGCCGCGTTGACGGGTCATGCGTTCCATGACTAGAATCTTAATGAGAAATTATTATCATTAGTGAGTCGCTGCGGTTTGCCAGTCGGATGGCCGCCGCCGCGACTCGTTTTTATTGGGGTGTTCCTTATGCTGCTTGCGCAGCTCAGCCGTGCCCGGCGCCGCGCGCCGTTTTCGTTCCTGCCTGTTGTGCCAGACCTGCGCCCGGTCCAGGCGCGTTCATTGCGGCCGGTTGCTGCCCTGATGCTGGCGATGTCCGGCCTGGCCGAGGCGGCGGATACCGCCGAGGCCTCCGATATTACGCTGCCGGCGGTGTCGGTGGTCGGCACGGCCTCCGCATCATACAACCCGCCCGACGCCTCCGGCGCGACCCGCACCGACACGCCGCTGCGCGAAATTCCACAGTCGGTGCGCGTGGTGCCGCGCGCCATGCTGGACGATATCGCCGCGACCCGTTTCGACCAGACCTTCGACTATGTCAGCGGCATTGCGCGCCAGAACAACTTCGGCGGCCTGTGGGACAACTTCGCCATGCGCGGCTTCACCGGCCATGAGAACACCGGCGCGGGCTACCTGGTCAACGGCTTTGCCGCCAACCGCGGCTATACCGCGCCGATGGATGCGGCCACGATCGAACGCGTGGAAGTGCTCAAGGGCCCGACGTCATCGCTGTACGGCACCAGCGAGCCGGGCGGCACCTTCAACGTGGTCACGCGCCAGCCGCAGTTCCGGCCTGCGCAGCGCTATGGCTTCGAGCTTGGCACGCGCGACGGCTATCGTGCCACGGCCGATGTCACCGGCCAGCTTGGCGAGAACGTGGCCGGCCGGCTGATCGCCGTGGCCGACCACCAGGGCAGCACGCGCGACTACATCAACAGCCAGCGCTACCTGGTGGCGCCGTCGTTCACCTGGACCCTGGGCAACGACACCGTGCTGCAGTACGCGGCCGAATTCCAGCGCTACACCACGCCGATGGACCGCGGCGTGGTGGCCGTCAACGGCCAGCTGGGCCGCATCCCGCGCTCGCGCTTCCTGGGCGAGCCCGGCGACGGCGACATGCGGCTGGACAGCCAGTCGCACCAGCTCAGCGTGGAGCACCAGTTCAGTCAGAACTGGAAGGGCAGGCTCGGCCTGTCCTACCGCGGCGGCGCACTGACGGGACATAGCAGCGAGGCGACTTCACTGGCCGCCGACGGCCGCACGCTCTGGCGCCAGCGCCGCTACCGTGACTTCCAGTCGGACGATGTCTCGCTGCAGGCCAGCGTGACCGGCAAGTTCAGCACCGGCCCGGTCGGGCATGAACTGCTGATGGGGGTGGATGCCTACCGCTTCGGCAATACCATGGCGATCCTGCGCAAGAACCCCAGCGCCGCGGCGCCGTACGCGATCGACATCTACGACCCGGCCTATGGCCAGCCGGCGCCGCCGATGCCGTGGAACATGGACACGTACGAGCGCCAGCGCAATCTCGGCGCCTACGCGCAGGACCAGCTGAGCCTGGGCGAGCGCTGGCGCGTGCTGGCCGGCGTGCGCTTCGACGCCTTCGACCAGTCGCTGGACAACCACCTGCGCGGCACGCGCACCACGCAGCACCAGAACGCAGTGTCGCCGCGCGTGGGCGTGAGCTACCTGGCCAGCCAGAACGTGTCGCTGTTTGCCAATGCCAGCCAGTCATTCCGTCCCAATGCCGGCGCCGACGCCGCGGGGCTGCCGTTCGACCCCGAGCGCGGCCGCGCGGTGGAGGCCGGCATCAAGTTCGACAGCGAGGACCGCCGCAGCGGCGCCACGCTGGCCATCTTTGAGATCCGCAAGCGCAATGTGCTGGCCACCGACCCGTCCGATCCCTCCTTCTATATCGCCGCCGGCGAAGCGCGCAGCCGCGGCCTGGAGCTGGATGTGGCCGGGCAGCTTGGCACCCACTGGCGCGTATCGGGCAGTTTTGCGCTGACCGATGCCGAGATCACGCAGGACACGCGCCTGGCCGCCGGCACGCCGCTGTCCAACGTGCCGCGCACCAGCGGCAGCGTGCTGGCGGTATACGAGGATGCCGCGCCGGTGGGCCAGCGCTATGGCGTTGGTGCCGGCCTGCGTTATGTGGGGCGGCGTCCGGGCGATGTGCAGGACAGCTTCTCGCTGCCGGCCTATGTGCTGGTGGACCTGCATGGCTACTGGCAATACAGCCGCAACGTGCGCGTGTCGCTCAACGTGGGCAACCTGTTCGACAAGACTTATTACGCCAGTTCGTACAGCAGCCTGTGGATTGCGCCGGGCGCGGGCCGCAGTGTGCGGCTGGGCGTGCAACTGAGCTATTGACGATGCTGCCAGCCAAGGCGCGCACTGCCGCGCCCCTGCCTTCTCCGACAGTCTTCCCTTCTGCCGCGGTCGCGCGGCCGGCCGGCGGCCGGCTGCTGTCCATCGACGCTCTGCGCGGACTGGTGATCCTGATCATGCTGCTGGACCACGTGCGGGACATGTTCTTCCTGCACGTCCAGGTGGCCGATCCCATGGATGTCGCCACGACCTCTCCGGCACTTTTCTTCAGCCGGCTCGCCGCGCATCTGTGCGCACCGGTTTTCATCTGGCTGGCCGGCATATCGGTGTGGCTCTACGGTGCCGCCGGGAACGACCGGCGCGCCGTCAGCGGCTTCCTGCTCAGGCGCGGCGTGTTCCTGGTGCTGCTGGAGGTGACGCTGGTCGGCTTTGCCTGGACCGGGACCTTGCCGCCGCAGGTGATCTACCTGCAGGTGATCTGGGCCATCGGCCTGAGCATGATGGCGCTGGCGGCACTGGTGTGGCTGCCGCGGGCAGTGCTGATTGCCGCGGGCATTGCGCTGGTTGCCGGCCACAACCTGCTGAGCCCGCTGCATTTCCCGGTGGACAGCGCCTGGCACGTGCCCTGGGCCATCCTGCACGACCGCACCTGGATCGAGGTGGCTGATGGTTTCAGGGTGCGTACCTCATACCCGGTGCTGCCGTGGATCGGCGTGATCGCGCTGGGCTATGCGGCGGGGCCGTGGTTTGCCGTCACGGTGCCTGCCGCGGTACGGCAGCGGCGGCTGGCTGGATGCGGGCTGGCGGCGCTGGCAGGCTTTGCGGTGCTGCGCGCGCTGAACGGCTACGGGCAAGAGCAGAAATGGCTGGCGGGCAGCGACGCCTTGCATACCGCGATGAGCTTCCTCAACGTCACCAAATACCCGCCGTCGCTGCTGTTCCTGCTGCTGACACTGGGCGTGGGCTGGTTGCTGCTGGTGTGGCTGGAGCGAGCGCAGGGCGGCTGGATCGCGCGGCGCCTGGCCGTGTTCGGCGCCGTGCCGATGTTCTTCTACCTGCTGCACCTCTACGTGCTGCAGGGGCTGTACCAGGCTTGCGTGCACCGCTGGGGCCTGAACCAGGGCAAGGTGTTCGGCCTCGACCACGTCTGGCAGCTGTGGCTGGGCGCGGCCGTGCTCGCCCTGGCGCTGTGGCCGGCGGTGCGCTGGTTCGCGGCGCTGAAAGCAAGGCGGCGGGACTGGCGCTGGCTGAAGTACTTCTGACCAGCGCCTGGGTCCCGCACGTCCCGGCTCAGCGCGGCGTGGCCGCGACGGGTGCCGGCTGTGCCGCCGCCGGGGATTGCGCCGGAGCCTGAGGTTGCGCTGCGGCCTGGGGCTGGGCTGCTGCCTGAGCCGGTGCCACGGCTTGAGGCTGTGCGGCGGCTTGGGGCCGTGCCACGGCCTGAGGTTGCGCCGCGGCTGGAGGTTGCGCCACGGCCTGCGGCTGCGCCACGGCTTGAGGCCGTGCCACCGCCTGGGGCTGTGCCGCGGCTTGCGGCCGCGCGGCGGGTGCCTGGCGTGCGCCGCCATTGGCCGCCGGGGCGGCCTCGGTCACCTCGCGCCAGCCGCCGCCGAGCGACTTGTACAGCGATACGCGGCTGGTCAGGCCGGCCAGCTTGTACGTGATCAGCGCCTGCTGCGCGGTGTAGAGCTGGCGCTGCGCGTCGAACACGCCGAAGTAGTCGTCCACGCCGTTCTTGAAACGCATTTCCGACAGCCGCCGGGTCTCGCTGCCTTCGCGCACCAGCGCTTCCTGCGCCTGCACCTGGCGCTCGTAGGTGGCGCGTGCCGCCATGCTGTCGGCCACTTCGCGGAACGCGGTCTGGATGGTCTTCTCGTAGTTGGCGATGTTGATGTCCTTGCGCACGTTGGCCGCATCCAGCCCGGCCCGGTTGCGGCCGGCGTCGAAGATCGGCACGGTCAGCTGCGGCGCGAACACCCATGCCATGCCGCCGGAGAACAGCCCCGCCAGGCTGCTGCTGGCCACGCCCAGCGCGCCGGTCAGCGAGATGCGCGGGAAGAACGCCGCGCGTGCCGCGCCGATATTGGCGTTGGCCGCCTTGAGGCGGTGTTCGGCGTTGAGGATGTCAGGGCGGCGCACCAGCACGCTGGACGGCAGCCCTTCGGGGAACTCGCTCACCAGGGTGCGCGCGTCCAGCGGATCTCGCGCGGCGGCGTTGGCGTTGGCCGTTGCCGCGCCGGCATCGGTCACGGATTTCGGCAACGGGCCGCCGATCAGCAAGGACAGCGCGTTCTCATCCTGCGCCACCTGCCGCGTGTATTGCTCAACGCCGACCTGCGAGGTCTGCACCTGGGTTTGCGCGCGATGCTGGTCCAGCTGCGCCATCGCACCAACCTGCCGCCCGCGCCGCACCATCTCCGCCGCGTCCTGCTGCGTCTTCAGCGTGTCCTGCGACAGCTTCAGCAGCGCGCGGTCGGCCAGCAGCGTCAGGTAGGCGTTGGCCACCTCGGACACCAGGCTGATCTGCGCGCTGCGGCGCGCTTCCTCGGTGGCCATGTATTCCTCGAGCGCGGCATGCTTGAGGCTGCGCACCCGGCCGAAGAAATCAAGCTCGAACGCCGTAAAGCCGATGCCCGCGTTGTAGGTGGTGATCTGCGGCGACTGGCCCGCCGCGCGCAGCCGTTGCGGCAACCGCTGCGAGACCATGCCGGCATTGCCTTCCACCGTGGGGAACTGCGCCGCGCGCTCGATCTGGTACAGCGCGCGCGCTTCGTCGATGGCAAGCGTGGCCATGCGCAGGTCGCGGTTGTTGGCCAGCGCCAGTTCGATCAGCTGGCGCAGTTGCGGGTCGACGAAAACATCGCGCCATCCCAGGTCCGCGGCCGAAGGGCCGGCGGGTTGAGCCGGCTGGCCCGGCTGCGCCGCACCGGCCTGCGGGGTGCGGTAGGCAGCGCCCTCCGGCCACGCCGACGGGACCGGCGCGTCGGGGCGCTGGTACTG
Organism: Cupriavidus sp. FW305-26; assembly: GCF_058787975.1. Lineage (NCBI taxonomy): Bacteria > Pseudomonadati > Pseudomonadota > Betaproteobacteria > Burkholderiales > Burkholderiaceae > Cupriavidus > Cupriavidus sp. FW305-26. The sequence continues at coordinate 52,653 of NZ_JBYTAH010000036.1, read as the reverse complement.
CGGTTCGAGCGTGCAGGCAGCAAGGGCCAGCACGAGTGCGCCGGGCAGCAGCAGGCGCGGCGGGGGCAGGGGACGGGGGCGTGGCAGGCTTCGCATGGATGGTTCCGGAGAGTGGGGATTGTTATCTGGCATGGTTCAGCCCAGCAGCGCGCGCCGCACAAAGCGCGACAGCGCCAGCTTGGGCTGCCCCTGCCGGGCAATGTTGTGTGCGGGATCGGTGAACAGCAGCCGGATCAGCGCGTGGCGCGCCGCCATGCCGGCGTTCAGGGCGATGCCCAGCAACTGGCCGTCGCGGCGCACCACGCGGCACGGGATCCAGCCGGCCTGCGCCAGCCACAGCGCGCCCTCGGTGCCGGCTGGAATGGCCGGCGCCAGCGGCGTGGTGACGGCAACGCCGTTGCAGGAAAGATCCCTGGTGGTCACGCGGTATTCCTTGCCATCCACGCGCAGCAGCGCTGCCGCGCGGTGCGGGAAGCGCTCTTCCTTGCGCGGGCGCGGCAGTTCCACGCAGACCAGCAGCGAGGCCAGGTACAGCATCAGCGCCACCCCGGTCCAGATGGTGTTGAAGGCGAGCCCTTGCGCATCGGGGTCCACCACCAGGGCGCGGCCCAGTCCCAGCGCGGAGAAGCCCAGCAGCCCCGCGTACAGTGCAGCGAACTTGCCGTGGATCACCAGTTTGGAGCGGTCCAGCCCCTTGTTGGTCACCTTGAAAGGCCGTCCGAACGGCTTGAACATCGCGCTCACCAGCGATGCGGTGACGGCCAGCGCCGCCACGATCTGCGTGACTTCGGTGAAGATCGGCAGCGCGCGCTGGCCGGTGATCCAGATGCTGTACGCCCAGTACGCCACCAGCGCCGGCAGGCCGTAGGCGAGAAACTGCAGCGGCTCGCCATACAGGGTGGAGACGCCGAGGTACCAGTACAGCAGCGGCCCTGCCAGCAGCATCAGCGTGAATGGCCGCGACAGCCAGTGCAACAGGCCGTGCACGTAGTGCAGCCGCTGCATCCCGGTGTAGCCGCGCCCGCGCAGCGGCCCGTCCGCGGTCAGCGCCACCTGGATCGTGCCCAGCCCCCAGCGGCTGCGCTGGCTGATGTACTCGGGCAGGCCTTCGGCTGACAGGCCCACGCTCAGGCGCTCATTGAGCCAGCGCGTGATATAGCCGTGCGGCAGCAGCCGGTAGGTCAGGTGGATGTCCTCGGTCACCGTGCCGGTGGGGAAGCCGCCGATCAGGTCGATCAGGTCGCGCCGCACCACGAACGAGGTGCCGATGCAGAACGCCGCGCCCCAGGCGTCCTTGGCCGGCTGCATCACGTCGAAGAAGGCGCGTTGCTCATCGACCCAGCATTCGGTGGCGCGCAGGTTGTACTGGATCGGATCCGCGTTGTAATAGAACTGGGGTGTCTGCACCACGCCCACGCGCGCATCGCTGAACAGCCCCACGGTGCGCAGCAGGATATTGCGATGCGGCGCGAAGTCGGCGTCCAGCACCAGGATGTAGGGCGCGCCGCCGGCCGCGGCGCTGTGGCGCAGGCCGTTGTTGAGATTGCCGGCCTTGGCGTGGGCGTTGTCCGGGCGCGTCACGTAGTGCGCGCCGACCCGTTCGCAGAACTCGCGCAGCCAGTCGCGGCGGGTGTCGTCCAGCACCCAGACGCGGAAGTCGGGATAGTCGATCGCCAGCGCCGAGACAATGGTCTTCTCCAAAATGTCCAGGCCTTCGTTGTAGGTGGCGATGAAGATGTCCACCGGCGGCACCTGCTTCGCGCGGCGCAAGGCGGCCTCGCCCGCGTCGGCGTCGGGGGTGTGGTTGCTGGTGCGCGCCAGCACCACGATCGACAGCAGCGTATAGGCCAGCGTCATGCATTCGAAGGCAAAGAACACATGGGCCCACACGCTGGCGAAGTTCATCTGCCAGTCGGGCAGCGTTTCGCGGACGCGCCAGGTCAGGTATACCGCCAGCAGCAAGGCGGTGACGCCGCCGAACAGCACGCGGTCCGCCGGCCGGTCTTGCCGGCACAGCATCGAGAGCAGCACCATCGCCAGCAGCACGCCGCCATTGATGACCAGCAGCGTCTGGTTTTCCAGAAACAGGGCGAACATCGTCACTCCTTGGCGGCGGTGTTGATAGGGGTGGTTGCAGGTGCCGCGGCCGCAATGGCCGGCGGCGGGCAGGACGGTTCCAGGCATCCGCCCGGACGGAAGGGGTTCCAGCGCGCCGCGGCCAGCACGGCCCATGCAGTGGCGCCCAGGTGGGGCAGGTGGAAGTAGTGGAAGTCCTCCGTGGTCGAGGTGGGCCCGATCGACAGCCCGGTGCTGATGCGCGCCTCGGGCGTGGCGTAGAGCATCCCGGACGGCGCCCGCTGCGACAGCAGCAGCTGCCACAGTGGCTGCGCCTGTTGCGCCTGCCCGGCGGCCTGCAGCACCAGCGCGGCCTGCCCGGTGCCTTCGGTCCAGATGCCGTCGGGGCCGCCCTTGAAGCCGTAGCCCGCGCCGGCGCGGTGCTTGGCCTCCACCCACGCCAGGTTGCGGCGCCAGTCCTGCGGCGGGTCCGGGATCGCGATCAGCGGCCACAGCACCGCATCCAGCGCGGACGGGCCGGCGTTTGGCGCGCGCCCATCGTCGCGTGTGCCGATGATGAAGCGGCCCTCGCGCGCCTGCCACATGGCGCCGACAAAGCCGCGCGAGCGCGCCGCGCCGTCGCGCCAGCGCGGATCGTTGCGCTGGCTGGCGAGCCAGCTGAAGGCGGCATAGGTATCGACGTTGTGCTCGGTTGATTTCCAGCCCTGGCGGGTCTGCTTCGGCTCATGGCCGAAGAAGCCGCCGATATAGCCGGCGGGCGCGCCCGTGTCGGGCACGGTGGCATGCACCCAGCCCATCAGCGCGGCGGCGCCATCCAGGTAGCGCGCATCGCGGGTGGCCTCATGCACGGCCAGCAGCAGCAGCGCGGCCCAGGCCACGTTACCGGTGGCAGTGCCGGCCTGGTAGGCATCTTCAAACCAGCGCTTGCTGGGCTCGTCCCACCAGCCTGGCAGGGGCACCGCGCCGGCCGGCAGCGGGCCGGCGCGATAGGCGTTGCGCAGGCGCGCATCGCGGAAGTGGCGGTCCTGGCGGGTTGCCTGCAGCACGGCGTCGGCAATGCGGCGCGCTTCGGCGGGACGCTTGCAGGCCACCAGCGCGATGCCGGCCAGCGCGTTGTCGTAGACGAAGGCGGCATTGCGCAGCGCCGGGGCCAGCGGCCCGCCGCCCGGCGCCGGCTCATAGCTGGCGAGAAACAAGGGGCCGTTGCCGCTTTCACGGCTGACGCGCTCGGCCAGGGTCTTGCAGCCGTCGGCCAGCAGGGTCTGCTGGGCAGGCTCGGCAGCGCGCGCCGCGCCTGGCGCCAGCGCGAGCACGGCGGGAAGCAGCGCGCCGGCAACCAGGCGGGGCAGGCGTGCAGTCGGGATCGGCAGTCGCATCCGGGTCTCCTTTGCCTGCGTCGGCGGTTATATCAGCGATGCCCGCAGCTGGCCCAGCCAGCTCTGGTTCAGCGTCACGCGCGCCCAGCGGCCCATGCCGCAATGGCCGGACTGGGTTGGCCCTGCCGCTGCCCGTGCTGCTGCCCCTGACGCCCCGCCAGCCTTGCCGGGCACGTTGCCCAGCGGGCGGTCGAGCTTGGCGATCACATAGATCTCGTTCTTCTCGATCGGCGGGAAGGGCACGAAGTAACGCGCCTGGTCGCCGTCCGGCGCGCGCGGCAGTACCTCTGCCACCGATGCCGGCAACGCCGTGGGCACGCCGTCGACATTCACGTTCAGCCGTGCACCGGGCAGCAGGTTGTCGCTGAGGCTGCGCGGGAACACCGCAACCACGCGCGTCTGCGCGCAGTTGCTGGCGCGCGCCAGGGTGGCGCCGGCGGCCACGCGCATGCCGGGCTGCGCGATCAGGTCTTCGATGGTGCCGGGTTCGGCCGAGCGGATCTCCAGGTTCGAAAGCCGGTCGAGGCGTTCCTGTTCCGTGGCGATCATCTCGTCCACCGACTTGCCATAGGCCTCCAGTTGTTCCAGCTCTGCCGTCAGCTGTGCCGATTCCGCGCCCAGTACCTGGCGCCGCTGGGCCAGCGTGGCGCTGGGGCCGTCGGTGGATGAGGCATAGACCTTGTTGCGCGCGGCCTCGCTCACGCTGACTGCGTTATCGAGCTCGGCCTTGGCCGCTGCCTTGGCATTGGAAAGCATCGACAGCTGGTAGCGCGAGGCATTGGTGTAGGCCTCGCTGACGGCCCCGGCCCACTGCATGTTCTGGTTGCGGTTGACCACTTCCTGCTGCTGGTCTTCCTGTGCCCGGGCCGATGCCAGGCGCGCCTCCAGGGCGCGCACGCGCGCACCGTGCTCGCGTTGCGCAGCGCTGTTGTAGCGCTGCAGGTCCTGCTCGGTGGCGGCCATCAGCCGGCGGTTGCTTTCCAGCCGCGCGCGGGCGGAGTCATGGCGCTGCTGGTTGTCGAGCTTCTTGCCGGTCAGGTCGACCAGCAGCGAACGGTCGATGTTCGGGTTCTGCACGATCATCAGCGCCTGGTTGGCCGAGAACGACTGGCCCGCGGCCACCATCTGCTTCGTCACGATGCCTTCCACGGGAGAAGTCACCAGGCTGACCGGACTGTTCACCACGGCCCGCTCCGACGAGCGCGTAAACACATTTGGAAACATGATTGTCAGTACGGCCCAGATGATGAACAGCACCACGCCGTAGCCCGCCATGCGCGGCACGATGTGCCAGAGCGGCACGGTAACGGGCTGCGGGCGTTGCACCAGGCCGTCGCCGTGGGGCTGGCGCAGCGGAGCCGGTGTCAGCGGGTGTTGTCTGGGTGGCGGATTATTGCGCTGGTCGGCCATGGTGTTGTTCTCCGGCAAGCAAAGTCAAAAAGCGTCCCCGCCGGCATGCACAGGGTGCATGCCGGATGAGCGAAAATTCCACGCAAGCGGGTAGCGTCGCGCAAGGGCTGTCGCGCGGTGCCCGGCTTGCATGTCCCCAATTCAGCTTGTTGTCTGCAGCACGCTCGATGTGGCCAGGCCGTATCGGCGCGCCTTGCATTCGGGCCGACAAGCGGCCCCTGGATTTGCCCGGCTTCATCCGGGCAGAGTTGAACAATGGCCAGTCAATGGCCAAGAAGTGGCAGCCCGCTGACGCAAAGATTCATGCACTCAGGCCACCGCGTGTGAGTTAAAGGCTAGTCAGTTGCCCCGTCGCGTGCTGTAAAAATGTGTAAGGGGAGGCTGTAGCACTGCTTAATACGGCAGTAACATGGCATGCCGTTGCACGACGAATGCAGCACACATTGACGGGGTTTTGACGCTGGTGAAGGAGTTGAATCCGGCAGCGATGGCAGCTGACGCGCGCTGCCGTGACGCGGCTAATCGTCGGCGGCGAGTGGCGGCGCGATGTGCTCCAGCGGCCGCCGTTCGGCGTCGATGCCGAAGCGCAATGCCAGCAGCCCGGCGACGATCACCAGCAGCGCGCCGAAGCCGTAGCCTGCCGCCACGGCTTCGCGGCTGCCGCTTTCAATCAGCGCGCCCAGCAGCACCGGCGCGATAAAGCCGCCGGTGCCGGTGCCCACGGCGTAGAACACCGAGATCGCCAGCGCGCGCATTTCCAGCGGGAAGACTTCGCTGGCGGTCAGGTAGGCGGAGCTGGCCGCGGCCGAGGCCAGGAAGAACACCGCCGACCAGCACAGCGCCTGGCCGCGCGCATCGAGCCAGCCTTCAACGAAGGCCCAGCCGGTCAGTGCCAGCCCGATGCCGGACAGCACGTAGGTGGCGGCAATCATGCGCCGGCGCCCGATGTGGTCGAACAACGGGCCAAGCAGCAGCGGCCCCAGCGCGTTGCCCAACGCAAAGGGAAAGATATACAGCGCCACGCGCGCTTCCGGCACGGCATAGAAGCGTGTCAGCACCAGCGCATAAGTGAAGAAGATTGCGTTGTAGAAGAAGGCCTGCGCCACCATCAGCGCCAGCGTGATCATGCTGCGGCGGCGGAAGCGCCGCAACAGCAGGCGCATGACTTCGCCCACGCCCGGCGCGGCGCGCCGGCGCATCGCCACCGCGACGCAATCCGGTGCCACCGGCGGCAGCGGGCCATGGCGGGCGCGCACCTCGGCCTCGATCGCGGCGATCACGCGCTCGGCCTCTTCCAGCCGGCCATGGGTGGCAAGCCAGCGCGGGCTCTCCGGCACATGCTTGCGCACCAGCACGATGGCCACGGCCAGTACCGCGCCCAGCGCGAAGCAGACGCGCCAGCCCCAGACCGGGCCGAACACGCGCGCATCGAGCAGCACCAGGCTCAACCCGGCGCCGAGTGCCGCGCCCAGCCAGAAGCTGCCGTTGATGGCCAGATTGACGCGCCCGCGCACGCGCGCCGGGATCAGTTCGTCGATGGCGGAATTGATGGCCGCGTATTCGCCGCCGATGCCAAGGCCGGTAAAAAAGCGGCAGGCCGCAAAGAAGGCAAAGCCGGGAGAGAACGCGGTGGCCAGCGTCGCCACCATGTAGACCGCGAGCGTGGCCAGGAACAGCCGCTTGCGCCCGAGCCGGTCGGCCATGCGCCCGAACACCAGCGCCCCCAGCACCGCGCCGGCGATATAGAGCGAGCCTGACCAGCCGACCTGCGTCGCGGTCAGGCCCAGCGTATCGGGGCGCTCCAGCACGGCGCCGACCGAGCCCACCAGCGTGACTTCGAGGCCATCGAGGACCCAGGCGACGCCCAGCGCAATCGCCATGCGCCAGTGCCAGCGCGACCATGGCAGGCGGTCCAGCCGCCCCGGAATGTCGGTGCGGAATGCGGTGTCGACGGGAAGGCTGGCGAGGGCGGTATCGGTTGGCATTGCCAACCAGTATAGGAAACGGGTGCAAACGGGTGCCGCAGCGTTCAGCGGTACAGCACCGTGGGCAGCCAGAGGCCGATGCCGGGGAAGACGTAGAGCAGCACCAGCGCAATCAGCTGGATGCCCATGAACGGCAGCATGCCCAGGAAGATCTGGTTCAGCGTGACATGCGGCGGCGCCACGCCCTTCAGGTAGAACGCGGCCATTGCCACCGGCGGCGACAGGAAGGCGGTCTGCAGGTTCAGCGCCACCAGCAGCCCGAAGAACAGCGGGTCGATGCCGAAGTTATCCAGCAGCGGGATAAAGATCGGCATGAAGATGATGATGATCTCGGTCCATTCCAGCGGCCAGCCGAGCAGGAAAATGATCAGCTGCGCCAGGATCATGAACTGCACCGGCGACAGGTTCAGCGACAGCACCCACTGCTCGACCAGCGCCTGTCCGCCCAGCAGCGCGAACGCGGCAGAGAAGATCGACGAGCCCACGAACAGCCAGCACACCATGGCGCTGGTCTTGGCCGTCAGCAGCACCGATTCCTTGACCACGCGGAAGTTCAGCTGCCGGTACGCTGCCGCCAGCAGCGCGCCGCCGAGCGAGCCCACCGCCGCGGCTTCGGTCGGCGTGGCCAGCCCGAACACGATCGAGCCCAGCACCGCCAGGATCAGCAGCGCCAGCGGGAAGAACGACGACAGCAGCATCTTGAAGATTTCCAGCCGCGCGAAGCTGAAGCGCCAGTAGAAGTACACCAGCACCGCCGCCACGGCCGCCAGCGTGATCCAGAACCAGCGGGGTGCGGATACTGCAGCCGCCGCCGGCACTGGCGCTGGCTGCGCCCCGGCTTGCGCTGCGGTCGTCGGTGCAGGGGTGGTAGCGGCGGGAGCGGCCGGCGCTGCGGGCGCAGCGGATTCTTCCACTGGCGGCGCCTGCAGGTCGTCGAGTGATGCGCTGCTTTCCTCGGCGCCTCCCATCGACAGCGGTGCCTCCACCGCGACGCTGGCGGCGGGCGCGGTGACCACGCTGTATATCGTTCCCATCACCAATACCACGGCGATCGCCGGCAGCAGCACGATGCCCAGCTGGCGCGCGAACACTGCCGTCGGCAGGTCGGCATTGCGCGGGCCCTTGAGCGCGCGCATCAGGCCGGCACCGAGCGCAGGCAAGGCATGGGTGGCGCCGCGGGCTTCCAGCGTGCGCGCCACCGGCGGCAGCGGCACCACCCGCTCGGCTTCCGGCAGCGGCGGCGCGAGCGCGGGCTTGAGCTTGGCCAGGATCAGGAGGTAGAGGATATAGAGCCCGGTCAGCATCAGGCCCGGGAAGAACGCGCCCGCATAGAGCTGCACCACCGACACGCCCGCGGTGGCGCCGTAGACGATCAGCAGCACCGACGGCGGGATCAGGATGCCCAGGCAACCGCCCGCGGTGACCGCGCCGGCCGACAGCGACGTGCTGTAGCCCGCGCGCAGCATGGCGGGGAAGGCCAGCAGGCCCATCAGCGTGACCACGGCGCCGACGATGCCGGTGGCGGTCGCGAAGATCGCGCAGGTCACCAGCGTGGCCACCGCGAGCGAGCCGGGAATCCACGCCAGCGCAAGGTGCAGGCTGCGGAAGAGCTTTTCGATCAGGTTGGAGCGCTCGACCAGGTAGCCCATGAACACGAACAGCGGGATCGAGATCAGCACGTCGTTGGTCATGACGGCATAGGCCCGCTGCACCATCAGGTCCAGCGTCTGCTGCACCGCGATCGTGGGGTCGGCGTGGCGGTAGGCCAGCCAGGAGAACAGCACGCCCATGCCCATCAGCGTGAACGCGGTGGGGAAGCCCAGCATGATCGCCACCACGATCAGCGCCAGCATCAACAGGCCGAGGTGTCCGTTGGTCCAGTCCGCCGGCGCGGGCATGAACCACGCCACGGCGCCGACGATCAGCACCATCAGGGAAATGCCGAACCACAGTTCTTTCCTCATCGGCCGGCTCCAGGCTGGTCGTCGCGCGGCGGCGGTGACTCGGCCAGCTCAGCGGTAGGGGTGCCTTGCACCATCTCCTTGAGCTGCTCGACATCGACTTCCTCGACATCGCCTTCGCGCGGCGGCCAGCTGCCGTTCGCCAGGCACAGGATGCAGCGGATGGTCTCGGCCACGCCCTGCAGCAAAAGCAGCGCGCCGGCCACGGGAATCACTGCCTTGAACGGATAGATCGGCGGACCGTCGGCGGCGATGGAAGAGTGTTCGTCCTGTGCCAGCGAGACCTCGAAGAAATCGATGCCCGCCCAGGCCAGCGCGATCACACCGGGGAAGAAGAAGGCCAGGTAGAGCACCAGGTCGATTGACGCCTGCATCCGCGGCGGCAGGAAGCCATAAAGGATGTCGCCGCGCACGTGGCCGCGCTTGGCCAGGGTATACGCGCCGGCCAGCATGAACATCGTGCCGTACAGCATATTGCTGGCATCGAACACCCAGGCGTGCGGCGTGCCCAGCGCATAGCGCGAGAACACCTCGTAGCTGATCATCAGCGTGAGCCCGATGATCAGCCACGCGCCGGCCTGGCCGACGAAGGTGCTGATGCGGTCGATGCCAAGCAGCAGGCGTTGCACGGTATGGCCCCCGGAGTGGCGCGGCTCAGGTGCGTTTGGAGAAGTAGTGGCTCGTTGCCAGCCGGAAATCGACGTTAGTGTCGTTCTGCCAGCGCGTGGCGCGCTCGGCGAAGGCCTTCATCGAATCATTGACCTTCTTGAACATCGGGTTTTCCTTTTCCTTGCGCGCCACGATCTCATCCCATACCTTCAACTGCGCCTGCAGCACCGAGTTGGGGGTCGCGTAGAACTTCACGCCTTGCTTCTGCAGCGCCTGGTAGTCCTTGGAATAGCGGTCGATCGCCTTGATCGACATATCCGCGGACGCCGCTTCCACCGCGTTGGCGATCAGCGCCTTGAGCTTGGCCGGCAGCGCGTCATAGCGCTTGCGGTTGAACAGGATCTCGAACTGCTCCGAGGGCTGGTGGAAGCTGCGCAGCATGCAGACCTTGGACACGTCCTGGAAGCCCAGCGCGCGGTCGGAGCTGGCGTTGTTGAACTCGGCCGCATCGAGCAGCCCGCGGTCCATCGCCGGCACGATCTCCGCGCCCGGCAGCGCGTTCACCGCGGCGCCCAGGCCGGTGAAGATGTCGATCGACAGCCCCACCGTGCGGAACTTCAGCCCCTTGAAGTCTTCCGGCTTGGTGATGGGCTTCTTGAACCAGCCCAGCGGCTGGGTCGGCATCGGGCCATACAGGAACGACACCACGTCCAGGTTGAGGCTGCGGTAGATCTCCTGCTGCAACTCCTTGCCGCCGCCGTACTTGTGCCAGGCCAGCAGCATGTTCGGGTCCATGCCCCAGGCCGGGCCCGAGCCCCACAGCGCCAGCGCCGAGTTCTTGCCATACCAGTACGCGATCACGCCATGGCCGCCGTCCAGCGTGCCCTTGCTGACCGCGTCGATCAGGTCGAAGGCCTTGACCACCGCGCCCGCGGGCAGCAGCTCGATCTTCAGGTCGCCGCCCGACATATTGTTCACCTTGGTGACGAAGTCGCCGGCGAACTCGTGGAAGATGTCCTTGGTGGGCCAGGTGCTCTGCCAGCGCATCGTGACCGGGCCTTGCGCCTTGACGATGGCCGGGAAGCCCATTGCCGCGGCGCCCGCGGCCGCACCGGCGGCCCCCCCAAGGAAGCCGCGCCGGGAAACGCCTGGCTTGGTTTCCGCTTCAGGTTTTGCTGCGCCTGCTTTCCTCGTCCTGGATGCCATGACCGCCTCCATTTGCTATGTGTGGGATTACCCGCGAGCGCCGGCCATGGGGGCCGAGACAACTCGCCACTGACGCGAACATCGGAAAAGTCGGGAAATCTGGAGCATGCCGGGCCAGTGGCCGCGCGGCAGGAGCGGGCGTGCAGGTGGCCCGTGATTCCCTTCATGGTAGGAAAGGGACAGGGAACCACAATCTAGGGATTACCCGCGCGGTGTGGGCCCGCGCACTTCGTGGCGGGGCCCGCCGATGCCGCGGATCCGGGGCTGGGCGCTCAGGTGCGGGTGATGCCGACCGTGAACTCGGCCTCCAGCAGCCCCGCTGCATCGGCAGCCTGGCGCACGCGCATCTGGTTCGGGTGGGGTCCCGCGATCGGGTCCTGCGTGGTGGCGCGCGACGGCACGCCGTGCGCGCGGTAGGCCGGGTGGCTGCCCAGCACCTCGCGGTTCAGGGTATCGCTGAAGTACAGCTGGCTGGTCAGGGCTTCCGACCGCCCCAGCAGCACCTTGAAGTGGATATGGATGGCGCGTGGCGCGTACCAGCCGGGATAGATCGACGTGAACGTGGCCACGCCGTCCTGGCTGGTGGGCTGGACGCCACGCAGGAAACGCGCCTGGCGGTTGCCGCGGCCCTCGCCGCTGTAGCTGCCGTCGGCATCGCAGTGCCAGATGCTGACCAGCGCACCCGGCACCGGCGCGCAGCCGCGCCCGGCATCCACCACCCGGATGCACAGCCGCAAGGGTTGGCCAGGGCGGTCGTCGCGGATGTCGGTGCGCACCAGGGCGTCGTCGAGGTAGAAGGGGCCTTCGGTGGCGGCGGGCGTCAGCAGGCAGGCGGCGGGGGTGGCCGCTGCCGCCGCGGGCGCGATGCCGGCAGCGGCAAGCAGGCCGCCCAACTCATGCAGGAAGCGGCGGCGCGCCGCGTCGGTGGCTGCCGCGCTGTCGGCGCCAATTGCCGGGCGCACTGTCATGGTGGGCTCCGAGGTGATCCGGGTGCGTCTTGCGGCGCGTGGTGCTGCCGCGCCGGCGCCGAGACGTCAGCGTCCCATCGCCTTGAGCATCGAGTAGCCGTGGCTGGTAATGCGCGGCTCCTGCCGGCGGCCATGCAGGATCTCAAGTTGTACGAGTTGCTTTTCGACCAGTGCCTTCAGGTCGATGGGGTCGATCTGGCGGGAATCGCTGGAATCGAGAGAATCGGGGCCGTCGCTCAGCAATAGCAGCGTGGCAAATTCATGCGGGCTCAGCACGTTCGTCTCCTTGGCTAGAGGGGGGCGTTTGCTGGGAGTCTGCGCGGCGCAGCAGCGCCAAACGCGGGAAGATTGTCAGAAGCCCTGGAGACGATGCGGCACATGCCGCCCATGCGTGCTGCGCCGCGGTGAAATGCTGCGGCGCGGCATCCTGTCTCCGGCGACTAATTGGTTTGACGAGGCCGGCAGCACGCGGTTCCGTGCAACCGCTCGCGGTTACATGTGACCGGGCGTCGCACGCCGTGATCGTCATCCGCCGCTCATTATCAGCCTGTCACGATGACAATGTGATGGCCATGCCGATACTGTGGAATTGGGCGGCAGCCTACCGCCCATTGCACCGCTTGCGCCGCATCGCGGCGTCTATCGGCCCTGCTGCTCGCGCCACGCCTCGTACAGGTCGATGCCCTCGTCGCGCGCCGGTACATAGGCCAGCGTCATCTCCCGTTGCTCCAGCGGCCGGGCCAGCTCGATATAACCGCGCTCCGCGGACAGGTCGTAGGGTTCGCCGTCTTCATTGGAGTAGGCGTAGTAGACCGCCTTCACGCCGGCCAGATACATTGCCGACAGGCACATCGAGCAGGGGTAGCCGCTGGCGTACACCGTGCAGCCGCTCAGGTCCGGCTTGCCCAGTGCCCGGCTGGCGGCGCGCACGGCCTGCATTTCGGCGTGTGCACTCGGGTCGCAGGTGGCGTCTACCTGGTTGACCGCGCGGGCCAGCACCTCGCCGTCCCTGACGACCACGGCGCCAAAGGGCCAGGTATTGCGTTCGCGCACGTTCTCCATGGCGAGGCGGATGGAATCAAGCAGATAGGCTTCTGTCGTGGACACGCGTTGTCTCCCTTGAGGCCTGGCCCGTGCAGGCGGACGATGGTTCGGGCCTCGGGACTATAGGCCAGCGTGCGCGGGCATGGTGGCGTGGGTTGTTATAGGGCGTATTTGGGCCTTGCGCGTGCAGCACCGGTTATTGGCGATGGCACTGGCGTGCATTCGAATCCATAACTTCGCGCGGCGTGGCCGGCATGACAGAATGCACCGGACCGCATCGACACCCCTTACACCCGAGGCATCCGCACGGAGGAAAGAACATGCTGGCGGCGCGCCTGTCCATCTGCCTTGCCCTGGTCATTGCCATGCTGATATCCACCCCAGCCGCCGCCGCCGGCGGCACGCCCGAACAACAGTTGCGCGAGGCCGCGGCCAGCGGCAACGCCGCGCAGGTCACCGCACTGCTTGGCCAGGGCGCCAGCATCGATGACCGCGATGCGCAGGGACGCACGGCGCTGCTGCTGGCCACGCACCACAACCGCGTGCAGGCGGCCAGGGTCCTGGTCGATGCCGGCGCCGACGTGAACGCGAAAGATGCCATCCACGACAGCCCCTACCTGTACGCCGGCGCGCGCGGCTACAACGAGATCCTGCGCCTGACGCTGGCCCATGGCGCGGACCTGCGCAGCACCAACCGCTACGGCGGCACCGCGCTGATTCCCGCCGCCGAGCGCGGCCATGTCGAGACCGTGCGCACGCTGATCGCGGCCGGCGTGGCGGTGAACCATGTCAACAAGCTCAAGTGGACGGCCCTGCTGGAGGCCATCATCCTTGGCAACGGCGGGCAGGCCCATACCGAGATCGTGCGCCTGCTGGTCAAGGCGGGCGCCGACGTGAACCTGGCCGACGGCGACGGCGTGTCGCCGCTGCAGCATGCGCGCCAGCGCGGCTATACGCAGATCGAACAGATTCTCAGCGCCGCCGGCGCACGCTGAACCCTGCGCCGCAAGGCGGCTCGCTCTCGCCTGCCTCATATATACTGTCAGTGTGCATACAAAATGGTGAGAGCGATGTCTGCGAGAGCGAAACGCAACGCAACGAGTGGCAGTCATGAGGTGGCGGATGCCATGCCGGAAGCCGATCCGGCAAAGGAATTGCTCTGGGCCCGCCCGGGGTTCCTGGTGCGGCGCTTGCACCAGATCCACGTCGCGATGTTCTTCGAGGAGTGCAAGTCGCCCAATATCACGCCCGTGCAATATGCCATCCTGACGGTGCTGTCGGTGCTGCCGGGATTGGACCAGACTTCGCTCGGGCAAGAGGTCGGCCTGGACCGGACCACGACCGCCGACGTCGTGCGCCGGCTCGAGGAGCGCGGGCTGGTAGAGCGCCGCGACAACCCCGCCGACCGGCGCACCCGCCACGTCCACCTGACGCGGGAAGGCAAGAGCGTGGTCACGGCGCTGCGTGGCGACATGGCGCGTGCGCAGGAGCGCATGCTGGCGCCGCTGAAGCCCGCCCAGCGCGAAGTGTTCATGGACCTGCTGGCGACGCTGGTGGAAGCCAACAACCAGTACAGCCGCACCGTGCTGCGCAGCATGTGAGCCCGGCGGCGGGCGCAAGGCCCGCCGCGCCCCCAACGCGCGCTAGACCGGGTAGACCAGGTCGTTGGCGATGATGGTGGTGTCGTAGACAACCTGCCGCTCGCGCAGCAGCAGGCTGCCACCCTGGCGGCGGAAGCGGTCGTAGTAGGTCCCCGCCAGGTGGATCGTGGTGGGGCCCTCCACCAGTGTCTGCAGCAGCATGTAGTTGGCCTGTGCCACGATATCGCCGTCCGCGGTTTCGTCGCTGACCCGCGTGTTGGTCACCAGGTGCAGGTTGTAGCGCGGCGCGAACATCTGGGTATTGGCAATCGCAGCGGCGCGGTCGCGCATCATGCCCACCCCTTCGGCGTAGACCAGCCCCACCGGCAGGTTGCGCTCGGCATTCTCGCGCGCGGTGATCCGGTAGAGCGCATTCTCGGTGAAGAAGCGGGGCCATTGCTCCACCAGGCCGGCGTCGAGCACCGCGCAGTATTCCGCGTGGAAGGCCTCGATCTCCAGTCGCAGTTCAATGGCGCGCGCGGTGCCGAGGGCGCTCTCGCGATAGAGGGAATAGTTCATCGGTTTCATATTCTGGGAATCCCGTTAGCCGCCGTTCAGAACCCCATCACGCCGCGGTAGTACTGGTACATCGCACGGATGGCGGATTCGGAGATCAGGGAGTTGGAGGTGCCGACCTGGTCCGGGTCCAGCTTGAGCACATTGAGGTCGCTGCTGGAGCGGCGCACGCCTTCCTGCACGAACTTCATCGCCTCGTTGTCTTCCAGCCCCAGGAAGCCAGCGGGGCCCATCAGGTTGCCTTGGCGCAGGCGGTGCTGCGTCATCTCCTCGGTATCATCCTCGTAGCCGAACATGGTCCACAGCATCAGCATGCTGTCCGGCCCGTTGGGCACGATCTGGCGCACGCCGAGGGTGTTCATTTCGCGCTGCACGATCAGGTTCGGCCAGATCGTCTGCATCGTCACCGACCAAGGCGAATCGAACTCTTTCACATATTCCAGGAAGCGTTCGTCCTCCAGGCGCATGCCTTCATGGTATGAGCGCATCTCCTTCTTGTTCTCGTCGCTGACGGCCGCGTACTTGTCTTCCTTCTTCGCCGACGCCATGGTGCCGTGCCGCCCGTGCACGGGATCGGCGATCATGGCGCTTTCGTTGCCCGCCACCAGCAGTCCGAACACCACCAGGAAGGAGTGCAGCAACGTGGCGTGGTACGGGTCCTTGAGGTTCTCGTGGTACATCTTCCAGTTGCACGGAAGTTCGTTCTTGTAGTACCCGAGCACCTTGAGCGGCTTGCCGTTGAAGACGATGTCGAAGTCCTTGAGGATCTCCGGCGTCAGGTAGTCTTCCAGGCTTTCCATGTCCGCCGCGTACGAGGCGAAGATCACGCCGTTGCGCGTGGCCACGTTCAGCTTGACCAGGCCGTGGTCCTCGTTGCGGAAGTCCCTGGGCATGCCACCCGCGCGATTGACGCCGCGCTTGAACGGAACGCCCTGCAGGTTGCCCTTGAGGTCGTAGGACCACTGGTGATAGGGGCAGACGAATTCCTTTGCATTGCCCTGGCTGTGGCGGCAGAACTCGGCGCCGCGGTGCGCGCAGCGATTTTCGAAGACGTTGACCGAGCCGTCTTCGGCGCGCGACACCACCACCGGCGTCGCGCCGACATAGGAGCGCTTGTAGTCGCCGGCGTTGGGGATCTCCGCTTCGAGCGCGACGTAGTTCCAGGAGCGTCCGCGAAAGATCTTCTGCAGCTCGAGGTCATGCACCTCCTTGCTGGTGTAGACCCAGTCCGGGATGTAGTGCAGGCTGTCTTCGGGCCAACGGCAGTCGGCCAGGCCGGCGTCTTTCTTGCCCAGCGTGTGCTGGATCACAGCTTGTGTCTGGTACATGTGGGAGTCCTTTCAGAGTGTAGTGGGGCTGGCCGCTGCCGTAGGGAGGTCGCGCACCAGCTGTCGCAGCGGCATGGCGTCATCGCACAGCCGTGGCAGCAGGTCTTCGACGGCATGGCCGAAGAGCGCGCGCAGCGGCCGCAGGTCGCCGCCGGCATTGATGGCGATGGCGTGGCTGAGCCGGCCGTGCCGGGTGCCGAGCAGCATGAACCTGGGGCAGGGCGCGTCGCTGGCGGCGATGCCGCGCCAGGCATAGCGGGTATCGGGAGTGGCCGCGCCGAGCATCTGCACGTTGCAGCCGAACTGGTCGGTCCAGAACCACGGCATCGCCGCGGGTTCGGCCTGCACGCCCAGCATGGCGGCGGCGGCGATGCGCGCCTGCTCGTTGGCGCTTTGCCAGGATTCCAGCCGCATGTGGGCGCCGAGCCGGGGCTGGTACTGGCTGCAGCAGTCGCCCGCGGCATAGATGCCGGCCGCGCTGGTGCGGCCCTGCTGGTCGACCTGGATGCCGCCGTTGGCGGGGTCCAGCGCCAGGCCGGCGGCGGCGCCGAGCGCCACCTCGGGCGTCAGCCCGATCGCGACCACCACCAGCGGCGCCTGCAACGCCGCGCCGTCCGCAAGCCTGACCTGCACGCCATCGGCCTGCGGCACCAGGGCCGCGATGCCGCAGCCGAGCCGCAGCTCGACGCCTTGCGCAAGCACGCGCTGCGCCAGCCAGCTGCCAAGCTCAGGCGGCAGCGCGCGGCCGAGCAGCCGGTCGGCGCTTTCGATCAGCGTGACCCGGAGGCCGAGGCCGGCCGCGGTCGAGGCCGTTTCCAGGCCAAGGAAGCCGCCGCCGATCACGATCACTTCGCGCGCGCGCTGCATGGCATCGCGCAGGCGGGCGGCGTCGTCGAGCGTGCGCAGGTAGTGCACGCGGGGCGTGCCCGGGGGAAGCGTAGGCAGGACGCGCGCATTGCCGCCTGTGGCGAGCAGGCAGGCGGCGTAGCGAATGGCCTCGCCATCGGCGCAGTGCGCCACGCTGTGCGCGGGGTCCAGCGCGGTGACCGTGGTGCCAAGCCGCAGCTCGATCTCCTGCCCGGCATAGAAGCCGGCGGGGTGCACGCCGATCTTGCCGTCCTGCGCGGCATCGGCGAGCACGGACTTGGACAGCGGCGGGCGTTCGTACGGTGCATGGCGTTCGCCGCCGGCCATGACGATGCGGCCGCGATGGCCGAGCCTGCGCAGTTCGGCAGCGGCCATCGCGCCTGCCTGGCCGGCGCCGACAATCAGGATGGGCGTGTCTTGTGGCATGCTCGGCTCCTTCAAAGCTCGACCCACACCCGGCTGTCTTCGAACTTGACCGGGTAGGTGCGGATGTCGCTGGTGGCAGGCGCGCACATCGCCTTGCCGGAGCGGATGTCGAAGCGGGCCTGGTGCAGCGGGCACTCGATGCAGCCGTCTTCCAGGTAGCCGTCGGACAGCAGCGCGTACTGGTGCGTGCAGACGTTGTCGGTGACGAAGTACTGGTCGTCGCTGCGATAGACGGCGAGCTGGCGGTCCCCCAGCGTGAGCGGCATTACCTCGTCGTTCCGCAGGCCGTGGGCGGCGTCGATTTCAATCCATGCCATGGCGATCTCCGTGAATTGCATTTGTCAGTATGCTGAATATATAAGATCAGTGTACTGATGTTTTATGCTCACAGTATTCTGGTTAACCCTGGCCCGGGTTGGCCGCGCCGGATCCGGCTGGCCCCACCGCGGGCGCGCCGGCCTGCAGCGACGGGCGGGCCTGCCAGCGCGCCAGGATCTCGCCCATGATGCCGCGGCGGAACGTCAGCACGCACACCACGAAGATCAGCCCCGTCACCATGCTGACCGATTCGCCCAGCGTTTCGAACCAGCCGATGCCGGTCATGGCCGCGAGCGCATTGCCGGCGTCGCCCAGCTTGTTTTCCAGCGCCACGATCACCAGCGCGCCGACCAGCGGGCCCGACAACGTGCCCATGCCGCCGACCAGCGTCATCAGGATGACCGTGCCCGACATCATCCAGTGCACGTCGGTGAGCGTGGCAAAGCCCAGCACCAGGGTCTTGAGCGCGCCCGCCAGCCCGGCCAGCGCCGACGACAGCACGAACGCCAGCAGCTTGAAGCGGTCCGCGTCATAGCCCAGCGAGATGGCACGCGGCTCGTTCTCCTTGATCGCACGCAGGATCTGCCCGAACGGCGAGTTGACGATGCGCATGATGCCGAGGAAGGCCGCGGCGGTGATCAGCAGCACGACGTAGTACATGGTGTGGTCCGACGCCAGCGGCAGCACGCCGAACAGGTCGCCCCGCGGCACCGCCTGGAGGCCGTCTTCGCCACCGGTCGCGGGCGCCTGCAGGCAGAAGAAATAGAACATCTGCGCCAGCGCCAGCGTGATCATGGCGAAGTAAATGCCCTGCCTGCGTATTGCCAGTGCACCAAACACCAGGCCGAGCAGGGCACCGAACGCGGTGCCTGCGAGCAGGCCCAGCTCCGGCGTCAGCTGCAGGAACTTCATCGCATAGCCGCAGGCATAGGCGGCGCCGCCGAAGAAGGCCGCATGGCCGAACGACACCAGCCCGGTGTAGCCCAGCAGCAGGTTGAAGGCGCAGGCAAAGAGCGCGAAGCACAGCAGCTTCATCACCAGCACCGGGTAGGCGCCCAGCCAGGGCGCGAGCAGCAGGACCGCCAGCAGCAGTCCGTAGGCGAAGGTTGCACGCTTTCCGCTTGCCATCATTTTTCCTTTCCAAAGAGCCCGGCGGGGCGCACCAGCAGCACGCACACCATGGCGACGAAGACCACCGTCGCGGAGGCTTCGGGGTAGTAGACCTTGGTAATACCCTCGAAGACACCCAGGCCAAGTCCGGTGAAGATCGAGCCCAGGATCGACCCCATGCCGCCGATCACCACCACGGCGAAGACCGTGATGATCAGATTCTGGCCCATCAGCGGCGAGACCTGCATCACCGGCGCGGCCAGCACGCCCGCCAACGCGGCCAGGCCCACGCCGAACGCGTAGGTCAGCGTCACCAGCAGCGGCACGTTGACGCCGAAGGCCTCGACCATGCGCGGATTCTCGGTGCCGGCGCGCAGGTAGGCGCCCAGCCGCGTCTTCTCGATCATGAACCAGGTGGCAAAGCACACCGCCAGCGACGCCAGCACCACCCATGCGCGGTAGTTGGGAAGCACCATGAAGCCCAGCTGGCTCACGCCAGACAAGCCTTCAGGCGTGGGATAGGGCAGGCCTGAGACGCCATAGATCGAGCGCAGCGCGCCTTCGATCAGCAGGCAGATGCCCAGCGTCAGCAGCAGCCCGTACAGGTGGTCGAAGCGGTAGAGGTGGCGCAGCATGGTGCGCTCAAGCACCACGCCGAGCGCCCCGGCCAGCACCGGTGCCAGCACCAGCATCAGCCAGTAGTTGAGCCCGAGATAGTTCAGGCCCATCCAGGCCAGCACCGCGCCGAGCATGAACAGCGCGCCGTGCGCAAAGTTGATCACGTTGAGCAGGCCGAAGATCACGGCCAGGCCCAGGCTCAGGATCGCGTAGAACGAGCCGTTGACCAGCCCCAGCAGTAACTGGCTCAGCAGCGCGGGCAGGGGCACTCCAAACAATTCCATGAAAAGTCTCCTTAAACGCCCAGCAAGGCGCTGAGCGTGGGCATCTTTCGTTCGAGCTCATCGGCGCCGAAGGCCTCGACGATGCGGCCGTGCTCCATCACGAAGAAGCGGTCCGCCAGCGGCGCGGCAAAGCGGAAGTTCTGCTCCACCATGACGATGGTGTAGCCGCGGCCGCGCAGCATGGCGATCATCTTCGCCAGCTTTTGCACGATCACGGGCGCCAGGCCTTCCGAGATCTCGTCGAGCAGCAGCACGCTGGCGCCAGTGCGCAGGATGCGGGCCACCGCCAGCATCTGCTGCTCGCCGCCCGACATGCGCGTGCCCTGGCTCTTGCGCCGCTCGTGCAGGTTGGGGAACATCTCGTAGATCTCGCCCAGCGTCATGGGCTCGCGCAGTCCGACCGCCCCCGGGGTGCAGGCGAATTGCGGCGGCAGCAGCAGGTTCTCCTCGCAGGACAGGCTGGCGAAGATGGCGCGCTCTTCCGGGCAGTAGCCCAGGCCCAGCGGTGCGATGCGGTGCGTCTTCATGCCGATGGTTTCCTGGCCGTGCACACGCACCGAACCCTTGCGCATGCCGACCAGGCCCATGATGGCGCGCAGCGTGGTGGTGCGTCCGGCGCCGTTGCGGCCGAGCAGCGTCACCACCTCGCCCGGGTTGACGGTCAGGTCCACGCCGTGAAGGATGTGCGACTCGCCATACCAGGCGTGCAGGCCGCGGAGTTCGAGGGCAGGGGAGGCCGTCCTTGTCATGATGCCTCCGCGTTCAGCGCCGCCGCGGCTGCGTGGCGGTCTTCGGGTTCGTCGGTGGTTCCCATATAGGCTTCCCTTACCTGCGGATTGCGTGAGATCTCGTCATAGGTCCCTTCTGCCAGCACCGCGCCGCGCTGCAGCACCGTGATGCGGTCCACGATGGACGACACCACGCTCATGTTGTGTTCCACCATCAGCACCGTCCGCCCCGCCGAAACGCGCTTGATCAGGGCGGTGACGGTCTCCACGTCTTCATGCCCCATGCCTTGCGTCGGTTCGTCCAGCAGCATCAGCTCCGGGTCGGTCGCGAGCGTGGTGGCGAGTTCCAGCGCGCGCTTGCGCCCGTAGGCCAGCTCCGCCGTGCCCAGGTGCGCGAAGCCGGCCAGGCCGACCGCATCCAGCAGTTCCATGGCGCGGCCGTCCAGCCGCGACAGGGAGCGCCTGCCACGCCAGAAATGCCAGGAGGACCCGAGCCGGCGCTGCAGCGCGATGCGCACGTTCTCCAGCACCGTCAGTTGCGGAAACACCGCCGAGATCTGGAACGAGCGGATCACCCCCATGCGGGCGATCTGGGCCGGCCGCAGCGCGGTGATGTCGGTGCCGTTGAAGTGGATCGAGCCTGACGAGGGCGCATGGAACTTCGTCAGCAGGTTGAAGCAGGTGGTCTTGCCGGCGCCGTTGGGGCCGATCAGCGCGTGGATCGAGCCCCGCCGCACGGACAGGCTGACATCGCTGACTGCGGTAAAGCCCTTGAACGCCTTGGTCAGTCCCTGCGTCTGCAGGATTACATCAGTGTCAGGCATGGCGCGCTCACTTCTTCACCAGGGGACATTCGCTGGCGGACAGCGGCCGGAAGGCTTCGTCGCCGGGGATCGTGCCGATGTACCTGACCAGGTCCCACGGGCCCTTGGACTCGGCCGGGGTCTTGGCCTGGGCCAGGTACATGTCATGCACCATGCGGCCGTCGACACGCACCTTGCCATTGCGCACGAAGGCATCGTTGACGGGCAGCGCGCGCATCTTCTCCGCCACGGCCGGGCCTTCCACGGTCTTGGCGGCTTCCACCGCCTTCAGGTAATGCAGCACGCCTGAATAGACGCCGATCTGGCCATGCGTGGGATAGGTCTTGTGGCGCTTGTAGTAGCGCTCGACGAAGTCCTTCGACTTGCCATCCAGGTCGAGCTTGAACGGGTCGACATAGGTCAGCCCTTGCGCAGCGTTCAGGCCCAGGCTCTTGATATCGGTGATGAAGGTGGAGGGCGTGATCACCGTCTGGCCCGCCTTGATCAGGCCGAACTCGCCGGCTGCCTTGACCCCGTTGATCATGTCGTTGCCGGCGTTGGCCAGCACCACCACCTTGGCCTTGGAAGCCGAGGCGGCCACCACCGGGCTGCTGAAATCGCTGGCGTTGAGCGGATGCCGGGTGGCGCCCACGTTCTTGCCGCCGCCTGCGTCCACGGCCTTGCGGAAATCTGCCTCCAGCGACTGGCCGAAGGCGTAGTCCACGGTGATGTAGTACCAGCTGTTGCGGCCCTGTTCGATCATGCGCCGCACCAGCGGGTAAGACACCGAATACGTGTCCCAGGCCCAGTGGAAGCCGGTGGGCGAGCAGTTCTGGTTGGTCAGCGCCATGGCGCCGCCGGTCGAGACGATGTCGATCTTCTGCTTCTGCCGCGCCACCTCCTGCACCGCCAGCGCGGTCGACGAGTTGGGAAAGTCGATCACCATGTCGACGCCATCGGTATCGAACCAGCGGCGCGCCAGCGACGAGGCGATATCGGCCTTGTTCTGGTGATCGGCGGAAAGCACCGTCACAGGTTTGCCGAGGGCCTTGCCGCCGAACTCTTCCACGGCCATCTGCGCGGCAAGCACGGAGCCCTTGCCGGAGAGGTCGGCATAGGAGCCGGACATGTCGGTGATGACGCCGATCTTCACGCCATTGGCGTCGGCCAGTGCGGGCGTGGCGGCGGCCAGGCCCAGCAGGGCGGAGGACGCAGCGAGGGTGCGGAGGATGCGAGAGGTGGACATCAGGGGCTCCAGGTTGTCTACGCGAAAGATTGGAACGGTTGCGATGGCTGCGTCGGCAGACCGCGGCGCCATCGCTGCGCCGCGGGTAGCGCGGATAAACTCAGTATGCTGAATAGTTGGCCGGAAGAAAGGGCGGAGAGATCCGCCCTTCAGCTTCACCCGTAGTGCCGCTCAGGTGGCCAGATCGCGGCCGCGCGTCTCCGGCACGAACAGCATGCCGATGACAAAGGCCAGACTGGCGATGATCACCGGGTACCACAGGCCGAAGTAGACGTCGCCGCTGGCCACGTTCATGGCCGTTACCACGAAGGACAGCATGCCGCCGACCCAGCCCGCGCCGAGGTGGAAGGGCAGCGACAGCGAGGTGTAGCGCACCCGGGCCGGGAACAGTTCCACCATGAAGGCCGCCATCGGCCCGTACACCATGGCCAGGAACAGGATCGGGACCAGCAGCAGCACGAATACCATCGGCGTGTTGATCTTGGCGGGGTCCGCGCGCTCGGGCCAGCCGGCCGCCACCAGCGCGCTCCTGATGGCGTCGCGGTCAAAGCCCTGCAGCGTGCGATCCGCGATGCGTACTTCAGCCTGCGCCGGATTGCTGGCCGGCACGAAGGTGTAGCCCACGCCCAGGTCGGTCAGGTAGCCGCGGATCTTGTCGCAGGCGGACACCGGCTCGCCGAACAGGCGCGCCTTGCAGTCGCCGGCCGTCACCTGCACGGCCCCTTGCTGCTGGAACTGTTCGAGCGCCGGATTGGCATAGTGCGTCAGGCCCTTGAACACCGGCTGGATGCACACCGCCGCCAGCAGGCAGGCGGCCATCATGATGTACTTGCGGCCGATGCGGTCGGACAGCCAGCCGAACAGCAGGTAGCAGGGGGTGGCCACCACCAGCGCGATCCCGATCAGCATGTGGACCGTTTCGAGCGGCACGTGCAGCGTCTTGTTGAGGAAGAACATCGAGTAGAAGTGGCCGGTGCCGAAGATGGCGCCCAGGCCCGCCGCCACCACGAACAGCAGCAGCACCGACCTGAGGTTCTTCCAGTTGGTGAAACTCTCGCGGATCGGCGCCCTCGAGGTGGTGTTGGCAGCCTTCATCCGGGCAAAGACCGGCGATTCATGCAGCTTGCCGCGGATGTAGACCGAGATCACCAGCATCACAAGCGACACGATGAAGGGAATGCGCCAGCCCCAGTCACGGAACTCGGCCTCGGTCAGGAAGGTCTTGAGCAGGTAGACGACCAGCAACGAGGACAGCAGGCCCAGCGTTGCCGTGGTCTGCAGCGAACTGGTGTACAGCCCGCGCTTGTGCACGGGGGAGTGCTCGGCCACGTAGGTGACCGCGCCGCCGACCTCGCCGCCCAGCGCCAGGCCTTGCAGCAGCCGCAGCAACACCAGCAGCACGGTGGCGGTGATGCCGATCTGCTCATACGTGGGCAGCACGCCGACGCCGACGGTGGCAACACCCATCAGCAGGATGGTGACCAGGAAGGTGTACTTGCGCCCGATCAGGTCGCCCAGGCGGCCGAACAGCAGCGCGCCCACCGGCCGTATCAGGAAGCCTGCGCCGAAGGTGGCCAGGCTGGCCAGGAAGGCGGCAGTCTCATTGCCCTTGGGGAAGAACAGTGCGCCGAAATACACCGCCAGTGCGGCGTAGATGTAAAAGTCGTACCACTCCATCAGGGCGCCGAAGGAAGAGGCAAGGATGACCTTGCGCTCCTCGGCTGTCATGCCGGATGCGGGGGCGCGTGTCTCGCTGCGAGTCAGGCTGATCGTCATGGCGGGGGTCCTTTGGTCTAGCTATTGTCTCTATATGTCTGCTCGTCCCGGCGGTGCCGGCGCCGCTGGCCAGGGCCTGTCGGTCCCTCGCGCAGTGCAGCGCCGCATCCTTCCGGTGCATCAGTCAGTATGCTGATGAGAAACGCAGTATGCTGAGCAAAATGCGGGCCAGTCCACAATGTGCCGGAATGCCCGAAATCGCCTATTTAAATGGCCTTTTAATATCGTCAGCATACTGAGCATCTGGGCTCAGTGTACTGAGCACCTATGGTCATCGTTATAGGTGTTAACCCTCCGCGCCGTTTCTAGACTTTTGGAAATTCGCTGACTAGAATCCGAAACTAATCAGTGTACTGATCAATTGCATCGGTGCACGCCGCATGCCATGCAGCACACGCCCGCAGCGAAGCGATTTCACCAATCAGGAGCCCCCACCAGCATGACCAAAGTGAAGAAGATCGCCCTCGAAGAGCATTTCATGACGCCGGGATTTCAGGCCTATTCCAAGGCGTTCACGCAGCATATTGATCCGGCGGTGTTTGCCGAGCTGGGCCGCCGCCTCGCCGATTTCGACGAGGACCGCCTTGCCGAGATGGACCGCGCCGGCATCGACATCACGGTGCTGTCGCAGACGGGTCCGGGCGTGCAGGGCGAGCCCGATGCCGGCCTCGCCGTGGCGCAGGCGCGCGAGAGCAATGACTTCCTGGCCGCGCAGATCGCGCGCCACCCCACGCGCTTTGCCGGCTTTGCCGCGCTGCCCATGCACGACCCGGAACAGGCCGCGCGCGAGCTGGAACGCGCCGTGCGCGAGCTTGGCTTCAAGGGATCGCTGGTGAACGGCCATACCCACGGGCGCTACTACGACGACCCGGCATACGATGCTTTCTGGGAACGCATGCAGGCGCTGGACGTGCCCATGTACCTGCACCCGACCGACGCGCTGGTTCAGCCGCAGGTCCTGGCGGGCCACCCCGAGCTGACCGGCGCGGCGTGGGGCTGGGGCGTCGAGACCGCATCGCATGCGCTGCGGCTGCTGTTCGGCGGCGTGTTCGACCGCTTCCCGCGCCTGAAGCTCATCCTCGGCCATATGGGCGAGGGCCTGCCGTACCAGCGCTGGCGCTTCGACAGCCGCTTTGCGGTCTATTCGCACGGCGTCCGGCTGGAGCGCTCACCTTCGGAATACATCGGCACCAATATCGTCATCACCACTTCGGGGGCGTGTTCGCACGGTGCGCTGGCCGGTGCCATTGCCGAGCTCGGCGCTGAGGCCGTGATGTTCTCGGTCGACTATCCCTACGAATCCACCGAAGTCGCGGCGAAGTTCATCGAGGACGCGCCGCTCGACGACACCATGCGCGCGCTGGTCTGCCACGGCAACGCGCAACGCCTGCTCAAGCTGTAACCGTACAACCCGAGGACCCTCATGCAAAAAGTCTTTCGCATCGGCCAGATCGTTCCCAGCTCGAACACGACCATGGAAACCGAGATTCCCGCGATGCTGCTGGCGCGCCAGCAGATCCGTCCGGAGCGCTTCACCTTCCACTCCAGCCGCATGCGCATGAAGAAGGTGGTCAAGGAAGAGCTGGCCGCCATGGATGCCGAATCCGACCGCTGCGCGGTGGAACTTAGCGACGCCCGCGTCGACGTGCTCGGCTACGCCTGCCTGGTCGCCATCATGGCCATGGGCCACGGCTATCACCGCAAGTCGGAGCAGCGCCTGAAGGTCCACACCATCGAGAATGGCGGCGACGCGCCGGTGATCACCAGCGCCGGTGCGCTGGTGGATGCGCTGCGCGTGATCGGCGCGCGCCGCATCGCCGTGGTCGCGCCATACTTGAAGCCGTTGACCGAGCTTGTGGTGGATTACATCCGCAACGAAGGCTATGAGGTGGTGGACTACCGTGCGCTGGAGATTCCGGACAACCTTGAGGTCGGCCGCCACGATCCGGCGCGGCTGCCGGGCATCGTGTCGCAGATGAACCTGGCGGATGTCGATGCCATCGTGCTGTCGGCCTGCGTGCAGATGCCGTCGCTGCCGGCAGTGGCAAAGGTAGAGGCGATGACGGGCAAGCCGGTCATCACCGCGGCCATTGCCACGACCTACGCCATGCTCAAGGCGCTGGACCTGGAGCCGGTCGTGCCGGGCGCCGGCGCGCTGCTGTCGGGCGCCTACTGAGGGCTTGCCATGACCACCTTCCTTTATGGCGGGCATGTCCATGCCAACGGCATTCGCCAGCACTTCCTGCGCTATGGTGGAAACGACGGTGAACGTGCCGCGCGCGATCCCGTGATCATCGTGCCGGGCATCACCAGCCCGGCAATCACCTGGGGCTTCGTCGGCGAGCGCTTTGGCGCCAGCTTCGATACCTATGTGCTGGATGTGCGCGGGCGTGGCCTGTCGTCGGCCGAGGCCGGGATGGACTACAGCCTCGACGCCCAGGCCCGCGACGTGGTGGCCTTTGCCGAGGCACTTGGCCTGCGCCGCCACAGCGTGGTTGGCCATTCGATGGGCGCGCGCATCGGCGTGCGCGCCGCGGCGGGCCGGCCTGGCGGCCTGGCCAGACTGGTGCTGGTCGACCCGCCGGTGTCGGGGCCCGGGCGCCGCGCGTATCCTGCGCAACTGCCGTGGTATGTGGATTCCATCCGCCTGTCGCGCCAGGGCACCGACGTGGAAGGCATGCGCCGCTTCTGCCCGACCTGGACCGACGAGCAGCTGCGCCTGCGCGCCGAATGGCTGCATACCTGCAACGAAGACGCCGTGGTGCGCAGCTTTGAGGATTTCCATCGCGACGACATCCATGCGGATCTGCCCCGGGTCAAGGTGCCGACGCTGCTGATGACCGCCGGGCGTGGCGACGTGGTGCGCGCTGAAGACGTGGCGGAGATCCGCACGCTGCTGCCGGGGGTGCTGGTCAGCCACGTTGCCGGGGCCGGCCACATGATCCCGTGGGATGACGAAGCGGGCTTTTACGCGGCGTTTGGGGATTTCCTCGGCGCGCCGCTTACGCAATGACAAGCAAGGAGGCGACATGCCGGTAAGTGACCACCAGATGATCGAGGCCTGGCGCAAGGTGCTGAAGCTGTCGCGGCTGGAGCCGGGGCAGACTGTCACCATCCTGACCAGCGCCGCGACCCACCCGCAGACGCTCTCCACCGCGCTGATCGCCACGCAGGCGATGGGTGCCATCGTCAACCGGCTCGACCTGCCGCCCGTCAACGGCGAAAAGGCGCTGAGCCGCGACGCGCTGGCCTACCTGGGCACGACCCCGCTCACGGGCAACCGGGCCGCGATTGCCGCGCTCAGGGAAAGCGACCTGGTGCTGGACCTGATGACGCTGCTGTTCTCCCCCGAACAGCACGACATCCTGAAGGGCGGCACCAAAATCCTGCTGGCCGCCGAGCCGCCCGAGGTGCTGACGCGCCTGGTGCCTTGCGAGGCCGACCGCGAGCGCGTCAAGGCCGCCTCCGAGCGGCTGGCCCGCGCCAAGGAGATGCATGTGGTGTCGCCGGCCGGCACCGACCTGCGCTGCCCGCTGGGCGAGTTCCCGGCCATCAGCGAGTATGGCTTTGTCGACGAGCCCGGGCGCTGGGACCACTGGCCCAGCGGCTTCGCGCTGACCTGGCCCAACGAGGGCGCTGCCAATGGCACCATCGTGCTGGAGCGCGGCGACATCCTGCTGCCGCAGAAGACCTACGTCACCGAGCCGGTCATGCTGACGGTGGAGGGCGGCTTTGCCACGCGCATCGAAGGCGGCCTGCACGCCGAACTGCTGAGCGAGTACATGGCCTCCTTCAACGACCCGCAGGCCTATGCCATCTCGCATATCGGCTGGGGGCTGCAGCCGCGCGCGCACTGGTCCACGCTGGGGCTGTACGATCGCGAGGCCACCATCGGCATGGACGCGCGCGCGTTCGAGGGCAACTTCCTGTTCTCGCTCGGCCCCAATAACGAAGCCGGCGGCAGCCGCACCACGGCCTGCCATATCGATATTCCCGTGCGCAACTGCACCGTGCGCCTGGACGGCGTGGATGTGGTGAGCCGCGGCAAGGTCATGGATGGGTTCCGCTACCCGGAGGAGAAGTAGCCATGCACAAGGAGATCGGCGCGTACCAGCGCCAGGGCTTCGGCAACGACCTGGAACTGGCGGGCCCGTTCGGGCTGCTGGTGGTCGATTTCGTCAACGGCTTTGCCGACCCGGAGGTGTTCGGCGGCGGCAATATCCGCGAGGCCATCGCCAACACCGTGCCGCTGCTGGCCGTGGCACGGCGCGAAGGCTGGGCGATTGCGCACAGCCGCATCGTCTTTGCGGACGATGGTTCGGACCACAACATCTTTTCCATGAAGGTGCCGAACATGCTGTCGCTGAAGGAGCGCGAACGCAACAGCGCCATCGTCGAAGAACTGGCGCCGCGGGTGGGCGAGCTGGTGGTGCGCAAGACCGTGCCGTCGGCGTTCTTCGGTACGTCGCTGGCCGCCTGGCTGACGCAGCGCGGCGTGCGCACGCTGGTGGTGGCCGGCGCGGTGACCAGCGGCTGCGTGCGCGCCAGCGTGGTGGACGCCATGCAGTACGGCTTGCGGCCGCTGGTGCTGTCGGATTGCGTCGGCGACCGCGCGCTTGGACCGCACCAGGCCAACCTGTTCGACATGGAGCAGAAATATGCGACGGTCACCACGCGCGCGGAAGGGCTGGCGGCCATCGGGGTGCGCGAATGAGCGCTTGCATGAATCATCGGGACGGATAAAACAATGACATCGTCGATGGAACCGGATCATTCGGAAGGAGGGCGCGGCCAGGGTGTGGGAGCCCGGGTGGCGCGCAAGGAAGACGCCAGGCACCTGCACGGCAAGGGCCGCTTTGTCGCGGACATCGCCATGCCGGACCTGCAGGAGGTGGCCTTCCTGCGCAGCCCCGTGGCGCATGCCAGGCTGTTGTCCGTGACCAAGCCCGCGCGCCACGCGCAAGCGGTGATCGTGCGCGAGGACATGGCGGCGGCGCGGGACATCGTCGCGGATTCGGCGTTCCCGTCCTACCAGCCGTCGGCTCAGGCGCCGCTGGCCAGCGGCAAGGTGCGCTTTGTCGGCGAGCCCGTTGCCATGGCCTTTGCCCCCACGCGCGCCGAAGCCGAGGACATCGCCGAGCAGGTGGTGGCCGAGTTCGACGAGCTGCCCGCGCTGACCGACGTGGCGCAGGCCCGCCAGCTCGCTGGCGAGGTGCGCGTGCACGAACACTGGCGCGATAACACCTTCCTGACGCTGAATCTCGACAAGAACTTCGAGGCGCGCCAGCGCGAGGCCTCCGTCGTCGTTCACCGCAAGGTCAACCTGGCGCGCCAGTGCATGGTGCCGATGGAGGGCAAGGCGGTGCTGGCCTACTGGGACCACCAGTTCGACCAGCTGGTGGTGTACAGCGCCACCCAGGTGCCGCATATGATCCGGACCATCCTGAGCCATTGCCTGGACCTGGACCAGGCGCGCGTGCGCGTGATCTCGCCGGACGTTGGCGGCGCCTTTGGCTACAAATGCGTGCTGCAGCAGGAAGAGCTCTGTATCGCCTGGCTGGCGCTGACCTACAAGCGGCCGTTCCGCTTTATCGAGGATCGGCGCGAGCACCTGACCGCCGGCGCCAACTCGCGCGAGCATCACTACGAGCTTACCGCCTATGCCGACAAGCGCGGCCGCCTGCTGGCGCTGGACGCGAACATCGCCATCGACGGC
This sequence comes from Cupriavidus sp. FW305-26, assembly GCF_058787975.1. NCBI lineage: Bacteria > Pseudomonadati > Pseudomonadota > Betaproteobacteria > Burkholderiales > Burkholderiaceae > Cupriavidus > Cupriavidus sp. FW305-26. The sequence continues at coordinate 22,642 of NZ_JBYTAH010000036.1, read as the reverse complement.
GGTGCCTATTCGGTCTGGCCATTCACCATCGGGCTGGAGCCGGGGCAGGCGATCGGCAACCTGCCCGGTCCCTATGCCTTCGACGGATACCGCTGCGAGACTACCTGCGTGGCCACCAACAAGCCGGGTTTCGTGCCGTATCGCGGTGTGGCCCGGACCGGCGTCTGTTTCGCCATGGAGCTGATGATCGACGCGATCGCGCGCGAGGTGGGACGCGAGCCCTGGGAAGTGCGCGTTGAAAACCTGGTGCCGCCGCAGGCCATGCCTTACGTCAACGTGACCAACAAGCACTTCGACGGCGGCGACTACCCGGCCAGCGTGCGCCAGGCGATGGAGATGATCGACCTGCCCGCGATCCGCGCGCGGCAGCAGGCGGGTCCGCAGGGCAGCCGCTATGTCGGCGTGGGCTTTGGCACCTACACCGAGCAGTCGGCGCACGGCACTTCCGTGTTCGCGGCCTGGGGCACGCCGGTGATCCCCGGCTTCGACTCGGCGACGGTGCGCATCACGCCGGACGGCGGGCTGGAGGTGCGCGTCGGCGTGCACTCGCACGGGCAGGGCATGGAGACTACCTTCGCGCAGATTGCCCACGAGATCCTGGGCATCGACATCGGACGGATCAAGCTGGTGCACGGCGATACCGGACTCACGCCGTTCTCCACCGGTACCTATGCCTCGCGCTCGCTGGTGATGTCGGGCGGCGCGGTGTCGCGGGCGTGCAAGGCGCTGCTGCCGCGGCTGCAGAAGATTGGCGCGCATATGCTGGGGCAGCGGGTGGAGGCGGTAACGTTTGCAGCCGGCGCGGTTCGTGCGGGCGATGCCGACGCCATCGACATCGGCCGTATTGCCGACGCCTGGTACATCAATCCCCACCTGCTGCCGCCCGATGTGGATGCGCAAGGGCTGGAGGTCACCATGGGCTTCAAGCCCGCGGTCGACACCGGCAGCTTCACCTACGCCACGCATGCGGTCGCGGTGGAAGTCGACACCGATTCCGGCCATGTCGAGATCCTGGACTACGTGGTGGTGGAGGACTGCGGCACCATGATCAATCCGATGGTGGTCGAGGGCCAGACCTATGGCGGCGTGGCGCAGGGCATCGGCACCGCGATGTTCGAAGAGATGCGCTATGACGGCAACGGGCAGCCGCTGGCTTCCACGCTGGCGGACTACATGCTGCCCGGGCCGACCGAGATTCCGTCGATCCGCATCCATCATTTCGAGACGCCGTCGCCGCATACGGAATTCGGCGCCAAGGGCATGGGCGAGGGCGGTGCCATCGCACCGCCGGCGGCGATCTTCAACGCGGTGAACGACGCCTTGCGCGGCTTCGGCGTCGAACTTCAGGAGACGCCGCTGACCCCGAGAAAGATCCTTGAAGCGCTGGATGCGGCAGTGGCCGGCGCACAGAGCAAGAAGGCAGCCTGACCGATGAAAGCCGTCGCTTTTTCCTATCATGCGCCCGGCTCGCTGCCGGACGCGCTGGCCCGCCTTGGCGCGGGCACCGACGTGGCCAAGACCATGGGCGGAGGCCAGTCGCTCGGCCCGATGCTGAACCTGCGGCTGACCCGTCCCGACACGGTGGTCGATGTGTCGGGGCTGGCCGAACTGCGGCAAGTCGCGTCCACCCCCGATGGCATCCGCATCGGCGCCTGCGTGACCCATGCGCAGATCGAGGACGGCGTGTTCGCGCCGCTGCAGGGCACCATGCTGCAGGCCGTGGCGGGCGGCATTGCCTACCGCGCGATCCGCAACCGCGGCACCGTTGGCGGCAGCCTGGCCCATGCGGACCCGGCCGCGGACTGGGTCGTGGTGATGACCGCGCTGGGTGCGCGCATCGAGATTGCATCAGGCACCGGCACGCGCGAGGTGCCCATGGAAGCCTTCATGATCGGCGCCTACACCACGGTGCTGGCCGATGGCGAGCTGATCGCCGCCGTGCGCGTGCCGCACGCCACCGCGCACAGCCGCTGGGGCTACCAGAAGCTGTGCCGCAAGACCGGCGAGTTTGCCGAAGCCAGCTGCGCCGCGTACTTCGATGCCAGCCGCCGCTTCGCACGCATCGTGCTCGGCGCGCTGGACGGACCGCCGGTGGTGCTGCCCGGCCTCACGCGCGCGGTCGCCGCGCAAGGCGCCGCGGCGCTCACCGCCGGTGCCGTGGACGAAGCGGTGGCGCAGGCCGCGCCCGGCAAGGACGCCATCGACCGCAAGCTTTACCGTACCGTCGTGATGCGCTGCGTCACGCAAATGCTGAACTGAGGAGCGCCCGTGCAGACCATCGAATTCAATGTCAACGGCCGCCGGGTTTCCGGCGCGTGCGCGGACCGGACGCACCTGGGCGACTTCCTGCGCGACACGCACCGGCTGACCGGCACCCACCTCGGCTGCGAGCACGGCGTGTGCGGCGCCTGCACCGTGCTGCTCGACGACAAGCCGGTGCGTTCGTGCATCACCTTCGCGGCTGCCTGCCAGGGCGCCGACATCGTCACCGTCGAAGGCTACCAGGACGATGCCGTGATGGCCGGCCTGCGCGCGGCGTTCAACCAGCACCACGCGCTGCAGTGCGGCTTCTGCACGCCGGGCATGCTGGCGACCGCGCGCGACATCGTGCTGCGCCTGCCCGACGCCGACGACGCCACCATCCGTCACGAGCTGTCGGGCAACCTGTGTCGCTGCACCGGCTATATGGGAATCGTCGCCGCCATCCGCTCGGTGCTGGACGCACGCCGCGCGACAGCCGGCGTGATTGCGCGGCACGCCGCGGGCGCGGCGCCGGCCGAAGCGCCGTTCACCGGTTTTGCCGTTGCGGACGAAGCGCTCGGCACGCTGCCTCACCTGGCCGCGGGCACCGGCGCCGAGGCGGAACGGTCAGCCGACCGCAAGGGCTGGTCGCGCATCGAAGGCGGCTTCACCGTCCCCTATGCGCTCGACGCGGTATGGGCCTTCATGGCCGACCTGCCGGCCGTGGCAGGCTGCCTGCCGGGTGCGGTGCTCACTGAAATGGAGGGGGAGAAGGTCAAGGGCCATATCGCCATCAAGTTCGGCCCGATGTCCGCCAGGTTCGAAGGCGCCGCGCGCCTGCAGCGCGACGACGCGAACAAGCGCGGCGTGCTGAAGGGGGCGGGGCAGGACTCGCTCAGCAATTCCAAGGCCGCGGGCGACATCGCCTACCAGCTGAAGGCGCTTGCCGCGCACGAGACCGAGGTTGCGGTCGACCTGCAGTATTCGCTGCAGGGGCCGCTGGCGCAGTTCTCGCGGTCGGGGCTGGTGCGCGATTTCGTGCGGCGCATGATTGCGGATTTCGGCAAGTCGGTGGCGCGCCGGATGGACCCGACGCTGAGCGATGCCGAACGCAACCAGGCGGTACGCCTCAATCCCGCGGCGATGTTCTTCGGCGTGCTGTGGGAGCGGGTCAAACGGTGGTTCGGCGCCCGCTGAACCCGCCCTCCGGGCTGTCGCAACCCTTGCCCGCGTCAGCCCGGATGCACTACAACCAGTAGTGCGGTGGCAGTGGTCTTGCCGCCATTGGAGATCGCATGTGCGACATCGGCCGCATAGCGCGCGGTCTCGCCGTGCCTCAGCTTCTTTTCATCGGCACCCGCGCGCACTGTCATCGATCCGCTCAGCACAGACAGGTGTTCCTGGGTGCCGGCCTCGTGTGGCTCGGAGGCCAGCACGCCGCCGGCCTGGATGGTCAGCTCATACCACTCGAAGCGCCCGGCCAGGTCGATCGGGCCCAGGATGCGCAGGTCGCAGCGGGTATCAGGGCTTTTCAGCGACGGGATCGCGTGCGGCTGGACCACGGTGATGCCGCCGGCGGGGCGCTCAGCGGCGCCTCCGGCGAGGAAGTCCGTCAGGTTCACCCCAAGCGCATTGGCCAGGCGCCACAGCACCGCCACGGTGGGGTTGGCCAGGTTGCGTTCGATCTGCGACAGCATCGACTTGGAAACCCCGGCACGGCGCGACAGTTCATCGAGCGACAGCCGTTGCTGCTGGCGCAGCGCCTGCAGCGCCATGCCGACGGCGGGCGGGCCATCGGCCTGCGGGGTCTGGGCGAGGGCTTGCGTCATGGATTAATGTTCGTTATATTGCGCAAAATGTTCGATATACAGAACGTGTTCGATTTATCGATCGAATCCTAGCATATTCCTCGCACACCAACGGGAGCCAAGCCATGTCGAATGCCGAGGCATTCTATGCATCCATCCGTACCGAACTCGAAAGCATCCGCGCGGCGGGGCTGTTCAAGAACGAGCGCGTGATCGCCACGCCGCAGGGTGCGCGGGTGCGCACCACCGACGGCCGCGAGGTCATCAACCTGTGCGCCAACAACTACCTTGGCTTGTCGTCGCACCCGCAGGTGATCGAGGCCGCGCATGAAGCGCTGCGCACGCATGGCTTCGGGCTGAGCTCGGTGCGCTTTATCTGCGGCACGCAAGACCTGCACAAGACGCTGGAGGCGCGGCTGTCGGCCTTCCTCGGCACCGAGGACACCATCCTCTATGGCTCGGCCTTCGATGCCAATGGCGGTTTGTTCGAAACGCTGCTGGGCGCGGAAGACGCGGTCATCAGCGATGCGCTCAACCATGCCTCGATCATCGACGGCATCCGCCTGTCCAAGGCGCGCCGCTACCGCTACCAGCACAACGACATGGACGACCTGCGCGTGCAACTGGAGCAGGCGCGGGCCGACGGCGCGCGCTACACGCTGGTGTTTTCCGACGGCGTGTTCTCGATGGACGGCACCGTGGCGCGGCTCGACGAGATGCGCGCGATCTGCGACGAGTACGGCGCGCTGCTGGGCATAGATGAATGCCATGCCACCGGTTTCATGGGCCAGCGCGGGCGCGGCACGCATGAGGCGCGCGGCGTGTTCGGCAAGATCGACATCATTACCGGCACGCTGGGCAAGGCGCTGGGTGGCGCCTCCGGCGGCTTCACCAGCGCGCGCAAGGAAGTGGTGGCACTGCTGCGCCAGCGTTCGCGGCCGTATTTGTTCTCCAACACCGTGGCGCCGGCCATCGTGGGCGCGTCGATCGCGGTGCTCGATATCCTGGAAGCCAGCACCGAGCTGCGCGACCGGCTGGAGGGCAATACCAGGTTCTTCCGCGCGGGACTGGACCGGTTGGGCTTCGACGTCAAGGCGGGCGACCACCCGATCATCCCGATCATGGTCTACGACGCCGACAAGGCGCAGCAACTGGCGCAGCGCCTGCTGGAGCTGGGCGTGTACGTGGTCGGCTTCTTCTACCCGGTGGTACCCAAGGGCCAGGCGCGCATCCGCGTGCAGATGAGCGCGCTGCATGACGAGGCCGCGCTGCAGGCGGCGCTGGATGCCTTCGGCCAGGCTGGCCGTGAACTGGGGCTGATCTGATGGAAGCTGGCAAACCGAAGATCCTGATTGTCGGCGCCAACGGCCAGATCGGGTCTGAACTGGCACTGGCGCTGGCCGAGCGCTACGGGCGCACCAACGTGATCACCTCCGACGTGGTGCCCACCGGCCGCCATGTGCACCTGACGCACGAGATGCTCAACGCCACCGACCGCGGCGAGCTGGCCACCGTGGTCGAGCGCCATGGCATCACCCAGGTCTACCTGCTGGCCGCCGCGCTGTCCGCCACCGGCGAAAAGGCGCCACAGTGGGCCTGGAACCTCAATATGACCAGCCTGCTCAATGTGCTGGAGCTGGCGCGGCAGACCGGGCTGGAGCGGGTGTTCTGGCCAAGCTCGATTGCAGCCTTCGGCCCGACCACGCCTGCCGGACAGACACCGCAGAAGACCGTGATGGAGCCCACCACGGTCTACGGCATCTCCAAGCAGGCGGGCGAGGGTTGGTGCCGCTGGTATCACGCCAACCACGGCGTGGATGTGCGCAGCGTGCGCTATCCGGGCCTGATCTCGCACAAGACGCCACCCGGCGGCGGCACCACCGACTATGCGGTCGACATCTTCCATGCGGCGGTGACGGGCGAGCCCTACACCTGCTTCCTGAAGGAAGACGAAGCCCTGCCGATGATGTATATGCCCGATGCGATCCGCGCCACCATCGAACTGATGGAAGCCCCGGCGGACAAGCTGAGCGAGCGCGGCAGCTACAACATCGCCGGCATGAGCTTCACGCCCGCGCAGATCGCCGCGGCCATCCGCGAGCAGGTGCCGGGCTTCCAGATCCGCTATGAACCCGACTATCGCCAGGCGATTGCGCAGGGCTGGCCGGATTCGATCGATGATTCGGTCGCGCGCGCGGACTGGGGGTGGAAGGCCCAGTATGGACTGAAGGAGATGGTCGCGGACATGCTTGCCAACCTGAAGGCCACGCTGGCGGGCTGAAGCGCTATGGCCCCAATGGGAAGCGCGTGCGCGCAGTGGCTCACGGGATCAGGCCGCGCGCGCGCCCCAGAGCCACCGCTTCCGTACGGCTTTGCGCGCCCAGCTTGGCATGGATGCGGCGCAGGTGCGACTTGACGGTCAGCTCGGACAGGAACAGCTTCTGCGCGATCACCCGATTGCGGTAACCCGCGGACAGCATGCGCAGCACTTCCAGTTCGCGCCCGGTCAGCGGGTCGGGCTGGTGCGCCGGTTCCGCCGGCGGTTCTGCGGCCGGCTTGGTCGAGCCTGCGTCGGTACGCCGCTCGAGCAGGCTCGCGACAAAGGGCTCGGCCACGCCAAGCGCTGCTGCCTGTGCCAGATGGACACCTGCCCAGGCCCGCAGCAGCACGGCAACGCGTTCGCCTTCTTCCAGGAAGGAGCGCAGGAAGCCTTCATGGCTGGCCAGGCGCAGGGCTTCGGTCATTTCCTGCAGGGCGGCATCGCGCTGCTGCATGCCGTCGAGCGCGGTGGCGCGCAGGACGCGCAGCCGGATCAGGCGCCAGTAGCGCTGGCGTGCCAGTGCGGCGTCGATGGCGGCATCCAGCGCGGACAGCGCCGGCGCGATATTGCCGCGCGCTATGTCGAGCCGGCAGCGCGCGATGGAAGGCCGGTCGATGTCGTTGGCATGGCCGGTGGCGTCCAGCGCTTCCCAGCCGCCGTACAGGTCGGCCGCCTGCAACGCCTGCGATGCGGTTTCCAGCTTGCCTTCCAGCGTGGCGACGCGGGCCCGCTCCAGCCAGGCCGAGCACACGATGCGCGCGGTGCCGGACTGCTGTCCCAGTTGCTCCAGTTCAGCCAGGCGCTGCAGCCACTGGCCGCGGTCGCCGCGCGCCAGCGCAAGCCGCGCGCTCAGCACGTGACAGGCGATCAGCGAATCGGGCGGGCCGTTGCCCTTGCTGTAGGGCAGCGCATTGGCCAGCAGGCGCCCGGCCTCTTCCAGCGCATCGTGCTCATACAGCGCCAGTGCCCAGAACACGTCGCTGCCCGGGCTGTCGCCGGACGCGGCGCGCAGGCGCGCCAGCGCGTTGCCCAGGCGCCCCTGCACCAGGTCGATCACGCCCTCCAGCGTGTCGCTGAGGCTGCGTACCGGCTGGGGCTGCTGCGCGCGCAGCGTCGCCCGCGACAGCACGCTGCGCGCTTCGTCGTAGCGGTGCGTGCAGATCAGCGCGTAGGCCAGCGAATTGGCCAGGATGCGGTACTGGAAGGGCTCGTCGGGCGCCAGGCGGCGCAGGTGCGCGCCGGCGGCATCGCGGCAGGCCTCGACCTGGTCGGTCATGGCCAGCAGCACGCAGTGGATGGTCTGTGCTTCCACCCCCAGGCGCGCACGCTGGCTGTCGTCGCCGGGTTGCTCAAGTTCGGGCTGGAATGACGCCAGTGCGGCCATGGCTTCGGCGTGGCGCCGATTGAGCAGCAGCACCCACGCGCGCGTCAGCGCCAGCGCCGGTTGCCGCGCCAGCGTTGCGGGATGGATCTGCTCGAACCAGCGCAACAGCAGGCGCACCCGGCCCGTGCCCAGCAGCGAGTCGGACTGGCTGGCAATGGCGCTGAGCGCCTCGTCATGACGGCCCGCCTGCAGCAGGTGGTCCACTGCGGGGATCGGGTAGCCGTGCTCCAGGTACCAGTGCGCGGCGGCCAGGTGCAGCGGCGCGACCCGCTCCGGCGCCTGCACGGCCAGCCGGTGCTGCAGGAAGCTGGCAAAGAGCCGATGGTAGCGGTACCACGTGCGTTCGGCATCGAGCGGGAACAGCAGCAGGTTGGCGCGTTCGAGGTGATCCAGCATCGCGCGCGCGTCGGCGCGGCCGGTGAGGGCGTCGCATAGCGGCGCGCTCAGCTGCCCCAGCACGCTGGTTTCCAGCAGGAAGGCGCGGCACGCGTCGGACTGCCGCGCCAGGATGTCCTCGGCGAGGAATTCGCCCAGCTCCAGGTGAGTGCCGGAAAACACCGCGACGAAGGCGGCGTGGTCGCTGCACTGTTGCAGCGACAGCGCGGCCAGGTATATCGCGGTGGCCCAGCCTTCGGTGCGGCGATGCAGCGTGGCGATGTCGCTGTCGCGCAGCGGCAGGCCGCAGCGGCTGCGCAGCAGCTGCGCGGCCTCGTCGACGGAAAAATGCAGGGCGGCGGGCGGGATCTCCAGCAACTGCCCGCGCGCGCGCAGCCGGCCCAGGCCGATTTCCGGCGCGGTGCGCGAGCCGATCACCAGTATGCCGCAGGGCGGCATCGCCTCGATCAGCTGCTGCACCAGGTCCAGCGCCGGCAGGCTCTGCAAGGTCTCGAAATCATCCAGCATGATCGCGAACGGCTGCGCCGTGGCGCCCACCAGCCCCAGGATGCGCTGCGCCAGGCGCGGTCCGCTGGCCGGCTCCGGCGCTGCCGCGCCGCGCCGCTTGCCGCCGCGCAGCGCGTCCAGGCCGGCGTCCAGGTGGACCAGCAGCCGTTGCAGGTCATTGTCGCCCGCATCCAGGCGCAGCCACACCGTGGCTTGCTGCTGCGCTGCGCAATGCTCCGCGTATTGCTGCATCAGCGTGGTCTTGCCAAAGCCGGCCGCGGCCCGCACCAGGATCACGCGCGCAGCGCGGTCCTGCGCCATGCGCGCGACCAGGTGCGGCCGGCCGATCGTGGCGGGGTGCGCCACGGGGGGCGCGAGCTTGGAGGCGAGCACCGTCGGCAGCGGGCCGCCGCTCACGGCGTGGTTGGCAAAGGGATGCAATGCACTCTCCTGGGGGCGATGCCCGTCACCGCCACCCTGGCCCGCCTGTGGCAGACAAGATCATAAGTGCTGTATCGGGAATATTTTGGCGGGAGGGCATCAGGTCCGGGCGATTGTTCCACGGCCCTGAGGGTTGCGTCCTAGTTCGTTTGGACGATTCTGCCGGCTTGCCGAATTTCCTCCCTTCGATGGACGACAGCGGTGCCCGAGCCTCCTACATTGACCCGCACGCGCTTCCGGCAGCAGCCCGCAGAGGCTGGCCGGGTATGACACGGCGGGATGCCGGCACGGCAAGAGGCCGGCTGCCGGAGACGAGACACAGGAGACAAGGTATGCAGCAAGGCAGGCGCAGGGTTCTGCAGCAAATGGGTCTGGGCGTCGCGGGTGCGGCGCTGGCAGGGGTTGGGCTGGGTGCGCGCGCGCAGGGTGGTGCGGGGGTGGATTTCCCGGCACGCACGGTGCGCGTCGTGATGCCATACGCCGCGGGCGGGACCGGCGACGTGGTCGCGCGCATGGTCGCGGACGGCCTGGCCAAGGCATGGGGCAAGGCCGTGGTGGTGGACAACCGGCCGGGTGCCGGCGGCATGATCGGCGCGGACATGGTGGCCAAGGCAGAGCCGGACGGCTATACGCTGTTGTTCGCGCTGACCGGCCTGGTCCAGGCGCCGCTGCTGTACAGCAAGGCAAACTACAACGCAGTGCGTGACTTCGCGCCGATCTCTGAGCTGGCGACCTCCAACCTGGCGCTGGTGGTGCAGCCCGACGTGCCGGCGGCCAACGTGAAGCAACTGATCGACTACATCCGCAAGCTGGGCAAGCCGCTGCCGTATGGCAGCTACGGGCTGGGTTCCAGCGGGCATCTGCAGATGGAGGTCTTCGGCCGCAACGCCAGGGTTGAACTGACCCACGTGCCCTACAAGGGCGAGGGCCCGCTGGTCAACGACCTGCTTGGCGGACAACTGCCCGCCGGCATCGTGGCCGCGGTCACCGCGCGCACGCATGCGCGCGCCGGCAAGCTCAAGGTGGTCGCCGTGGCCGGGCAGTCGCGCTCGCCGCTGCTGCCGGAGGTGCCGACCTTCCAGGAGGCGGGCGTGCCCGGGCTGGAGCGCCAGGGCTGGCTGGGCCTGTTCGCGCCGGCGGCGACGCCGCGCGCCGTGGTCGACAAGGTGTCCGCCGACGTCAACCGCGTGCTGGCCAACCCCGAGCTGCACACACGGCTGGTCGATCTCGGCATCATCGTCAAGGGAAGCTCGCCCGCGGCGTTTGCCGATGTCGTGAAGGTGGAGCAGACCTACTGGGCTGAAGCGATCCGGGCGTCCAATATCCGCCTGGACTGACGCGGCCCCGGCAGGGCATGGCGGCAGGCAGGGCCGGCTGGTGCGGGCGCCTGCCTGCCGCGCGTTTACTGGTAGGTCACTACCACCACGTACGTGTCCGGCGTGCCGCGTTGCCCGGCACGGGCGGGCTCGACGTCCAGCCTTGCCACGCCGATGCGGGCTTGCCCGGTCATCCGGGCAGGCGACAACGGCAACGGCGCCGAGACGATCTGCCCCGACGGCTGCTGGCAGCTCGCCTGCAACTGTCCGGCGGACGGACGGAAGCCGCAGGACGGGTACGAGATTCCCCCAAGGAACGTAATGGTGCCGGTATGCGCGGCAGCGGTGCCGATACCCGCGGCTGCCAGAACGCCCACTGCGACCAGCCGGCCGGCAACGCCGGCGGCCTTCCTGCTGAGTTCGACCGTTTTCATGACTACCCCTCTCTCTTATTGTCAGCGTGGCGCCGAGACAGGGCGCCTCTGAGAACCGGCACAGTGCAGGCCCACGGATCCGCGCGTGGGCCATATTCATCATAGCGACGGTTTCAGAACATTCTTAAGAGTTATGACACTTCTGTGACAATTGAGCCTGGGGACGGCCGCTGCCCTATCGCAGGATCAGCCGCGAGCGGGCAAAGCCTGCATGGGTGCGCAGCGCCTGCATCAGCTGGTCTGACGGCACGCGGTCGAGGTCGGTGACCACATAGCCGGTGTGGCCGCGCGTCTGCAGGTGCTGGCCGGTGATATTCACGCCTTCCTGCGCCAGCAGCGTGTTCAGTGCCGCCAGGGCGCCCGGCGCGTTGCCGTGCACATTGAGCAGCCGCGCCGGCGCGTGCAGCGGGCCGGGATCGACCTCGGGGAAGTTGACGGCGCCGATGGTGCCGCCGGTGGCCAGGAAGTGCGCCAGCTTGGCCGCCACTTCGGTGCCGATATTCTCCTGCGCCTCTTCGGTGCTGCCGCCCACGTGCGGGGTCAGCAGTACGTTGGGCATGTTCTGCAGTTCGCTGACGAAAGGATCGTTGTTGGTCTTCGGCTCCTCCGGGAACACGTCGATGGCGGCGCCGCCCAGGCGCTTCTCGCGCAGCGCCGCGGCCAGCGCGGCGATGTCCACCACGCTGCCGCGCGAGGCATTGATCAGGATCGCGCCCGGCTTGCAGGCGGCCAGGATGCGCGCATCGATCATATTGCGCGTGCGCGGCGTGGCTGGCACATGCAGGGTCACCACTTCGGCCTGCGACACCGCCTCTTCCAGCGATCCCGCGGCGCGCGCGGAACCGTGCGAGAGCCGCGCCAGCACGTCGTAGTAGACCACGCGCATGCCCATCGATTCGGCCAGCACGCCCACCTGCGAGCCGATATTGCCGTAGCCGACGATGGCGATGGTCTTGCCGCGCGCCTCGAACGCGCCGGCGGCGCCCTTGGCCCACTTGCCGGCGTGTGCCAGGGTGTTCTTCTCCGGAATCCGGCGCAGCAGCATCACCGCTTCCGACACCACCAGCTCGGCCACCGAGCGGGTGTTGGAGAAGGGCGCGTTGAACACCGGGATCCCGGCCGTGGTGGCGGCTTCCAGGTCCACCTGCGAGGTGCCGATGCAGAAGCAGCCAATCGAGAGCAGCTCGGGCGCGCTGCGGATGTCGTCGGCGCGCAGGTGGGTGGCAGAGCGGATGCCGACCACGTCGTGGCTGGCCAGCACCTGGCGCAGTTCGGCACCGGCCAGGGCGCCGGTGCGGCGCTCGACCTGCAGGCCGGCTTCAGCCAGCCGGGCATTGGCGCTCTGGTGGATGTTCTCGAGCAGGATCGCAGTGGTCACGTTTGTTTTCCGCATGGAGGGTTGGCGGCGCTTGCCGCATCGCCACCATTCTGCGCGCAAAAGAGCCCGTGGACCGGGGAGTCCCTGCTGCCGGCAATGGCACCGGCTGCCTCGCTGGCGTCGCTTCAGCGCGAGTGGCGCGCGTCGCCGCCGAGCGGGTCGACGATGATCATGGTCTGGCGCAGCACGCCGGCATCATCGAAGTAGCAGCTGAAATGCGCGGTCTGCAAGCCATCCTTGTACATGCGCCAGGACCAGGCTTCACGCTTCATCAGGGGGTAGTACTGGATGGGCTCGCGCGGCAGGCCAAAGTGCTCCTGCACGTCCTTCTTGGTCCAGGTCCCGACCTGGGCGCGGTAGATCTCCGTCTCGGTCAGCATCTGGCGATAGTTGGTGAGCTTGCCGCCGGCGTCGAAATCGGCGGCATAGACCTGATGGCCAAGGGGCTGGCGCGACCAGATCCAGCGGCTGGTGCCGTCGGCGAGGCGGTAGGTCTCGGTGGGGGATCCGAATGTACTGCGTACGGCACTTTCCGGGCTGCCGATCATTTGCTTGCCGGTCTGTTCCGGCTGCAAGGTCGCACAGGCTCCGAGCGAGCCGAGCACGACAGCGGCGACGCACAGTTCGCCGATACACCGGGATGGCGTACGTGATTGCATGGCGCTCTCCTGCGGACGAGATGCCCGCATCCGGCCATTCTCCGTCCGCCAGGCCGGCCCGTGCAACACCGGCTGGTGCCGGGGGCAGGCGGGGCCGGCCGGTCAGTGCGGCGCCGGGCGCTGGCTCAGCAGCGGCCTTTCTTGGCTTGTCCCGGCGGGCAGAAGGACTCGTTGCCGTACGGGTCGACGCGGCAGTTGCCCTTCTTTGCCTGCCCCGGCGGGCAGCCTTGGGGGCCGCTGCCGTAGGTGTCATAAGGGGCTACCACGCAGCCACCCAGCAGTGCGCTGCAGGCGACCAGAAGGGCCAGAGCGGATTTCATCGCATTCTCCTTGTTGTGGGGGATTCCGTTTGCGACAGGAGAATAGATGGTGGCAGCGCCTTTGTCTGTAAGGAATAGTGAAAACGGGTCCGCTCAGGGTGAATGCCGGCTACTTGCCCGCGCCGCCGGCGGGGCGCTTCCCGGCTGGCCGGGGCCGGCGCACCGCACGGATCTTGCCGCTGTTGCCGCCGCCGCAGAAGAACTGGTCGCCGCCATCGGACTCCAGCCCCGACACGCTCGCGCCGGCCGGCATGGTGACCGATTCCAGCACCGCGCCCGATTGCGGGTCGATGTGCCGCAGCTCGCTCTGGTCACCTTCCCAGGTGCCGTGCCAGAGCTCGGCATCGACCCAGGTGACGCCGGTGACAAAGCGGTCGGACGTGATGGTGCGCAGGATCGCACCGGTCTGCGGATCGACCTGGTGGATCTTCCGCTCCCGGTACTGGCCCACCCACAACGTGCCTTCGGCCCAGGCAAGCCCCGAGTCGCCGCCGCCGCCCGGCGCGGGGATCGTGGCCAGCACGCGGCCGCTTTGCGGATCGATCTTCTGGATCCGGTCCTCGGCAATCTGGTACAGGTGCTGGCCGTCGAAAGCAGTACCGGCATGGGCGGCGACATCGAGCGAGCGCAGCGTCCTGCCGGTGACCGGGTCCAGGGCATTGAGCTTGTCTCCGCTGGCAAACCAGACCCGCTGGCCGTCATAGCTGACACCGTGGACGTTCTCGACGCCGGGGAAGGGACCATACTCGCGAAGCACTTCGGCTTGTGATCGTTTCATGCTGTCATCCTTTTGGTTTGGGGATGGCTACATGCTAGTCAACCGGCAGCGGCGAGGGGAGTAACAAGGTCGTCGTGAATCCCGGCACCGGCGGCGTCATCCAGCGGCGCGCACGCCCGTGGCCAAGGGACTGGATCTTGCCGGCTGCCGCCAGCGTTTCCAGTGCCCGCTGCACCGAGCGCTGGCTGGCACCCAGCGCCAGCGCGAGAGCGGAGCTGGACCATGACTCGCCATCGGCCAGCAAGGCGAGCACTGCCGCGTGCTTCTCTTCCACCGGCCGCGCCAGCACCACCACCTCGCGCGCGCGGTGCGGCACCAGCGCGAAGCCGCGCCCGCTTGCCGTGACGCCGGCAAATGCGCCAAGCACCGCGCGCAGCCGCCCGATCTCGACACGCAGCCGCGCGCGGTGCGATGCATCGGCGTGCCTGGTGCGGAAGGCGTGCGCGATCAGCGTGTCCCGGGGCACGTCGGCGGGCCAGGCCTCGGCCAGCGCGCGCGCCAGCGTGAACAACACCGGCCGCCTGGCGAGCGGGACCGTGGTGCCAGCGCAGCGCACGGCATAGCGGCACGCGTCCACGACCAGCGCTTTCGATGCCAGCAGCGCTTCGACTTCCTCAAGCAGCAGCGGCCGTTCCTCGCCGCGCGCGATGCGGCGTGCCGCGGGGCTGTGCAGCGCCTGGGCCGCGCTTTCGACCTCGGCGCGCAAGGATGGAATGCCGGCGCGCTGCGCCGCGTGCGCGGCCTGTGCCAGCGCGGTGCGCGCCGGCCGGGTCTGCACGCGCCGCATCGCGATGCCCGCCACGATCAGGGCATGGGTTGTGCGCAATGCGGGCGGGAAGGGAGTGGGGTCAAGCCCGGCAAGCGCCTGCTCGGCGTCGTCGATGCGGCCGATCAGCAGCAGCCGCCGGATCGCGAGATACCGCGCATGGGCGGCGTTGACCCAGTCGCCGTGCGCTTCAAGGGTGGCGCGCGCACGGTCCAGCGTCTTTGCCGGCCAGCCCAGGTCGCGCGAGGCAAAGGCGATTTCCGTTTCGGCCACCAAGCACCTGGCGCGCGCTACGGCTTCGCGCGGACCGAAGGCGCGCGCCGCGCTGCGCAACAGTGCCCGGGCGCGGATAAAGTCGCCCAGTTGCGCCATGGCGATGCCGCGCAACGCCAGCGCCGGCGGATCGTCGCGCAGGGCAACCCGGTTCAGCGCGCCAAGCGGATCACCCGCGGCAAGCGCGAGCGCCGCGGCGGCAATGCGTGAGTCCATCCGAATCCCGCCAGAAATCCCGCCACACTTGTCACTCCCACCGCTGGAAGCCGGCGCCTAATCTAGCACACGAACACCAACCAACGGAGGGATGCACGATGACCACACACAGCACCGGAACCCGTGAAGCATGGCTGGCCGCGCGGCGTGAACTGCTCGAGGCCGAGAAGGATCTCACCCGACGCAGCGATGAACTGGCACGGCAGCGCCAGGCCTTGCCGTGGGTTCGAATCGACAAGCCCTACCGGTTCGAGACCGCGGCGGGCAGCGCCTCGCTGGCAGACTTGTTCCAGGGACGTTCGCAACTGCTGGTCTACCACTTCATGTTCGGCCCGGACTACCAGGCAGGGTGCCCGTCCTGCTCCGCGATTGCGGACGGGTTTGACGGCTTTGCCGTCCACCTGGCGCATCACGACGTCACGCTGGCCGCGGTGTCGCGGGCACCGTTGGCGAAATTGCAGGCGTACCAGCGGCGCATGGGCTGGACCTTCCCGTGGGCATCGTCGCAGGGCAGCGACTTCAACACGGACTTCAACGTCTGGTTCAGCGAAGCGCAACAACGCCAGGGCGATATCGACTACAACTACCGGCGCGAGGCGGCATTCGCCTGGCGACCTGAACTGAAGGCCGGCGGCGCAGCGGCCGAGGCCCAGTTTGCTGCCATGTGCGGCACCGATGCCGCAACGTACCAGCGCGACCGGCCGGGCATGAGCGCCTTCGCGCTGGAAGATGGCGTTGTGTACCACACCTATTCCACCTATGCGCGCGGGCTGGATGGCCTGTGGGGCATGTACCAGTGGCTGGATCGCGCACCGCGCGGACGCAACGAGGCCGGGGTCTGGTGGCGCCGGCACGATGAATACGAGCAGGGCTGAGGCATTCCATGTCCATCGTACTCACCACGCACAGGCTGGCGCGCTCACGCGGCGCCGGCCCGCGCCTTGCCTTCTTTGGCATCGTGGCCGTGCTATTCATCGCCGGCGGGGCGGCGACACTCGCCTGGCATGCATCCATGCCGGCGATGAGCGCGATGCCGATGCCCGGCGGCTGGACCATGTCGATGGCGTGGATGCGGATGTGCGGCCAGACCTGGGCCCGCACGGCAATGGCCTTCCTCGGCATGTGGATCGCCATGATGGTGCCGATGATGCTGCCCTCACTGGCACCGATGCTGTGGCGCTACCGCCAGGCCCTGGCGACGGCAGGGCAGGTGCGCCCGGGCATGTCGACGGTATTGGCGGGCGCCGGCTACTTCTTCGTGTGGGGCATGGTGGGCCTCGCCGTTTTCCCGGTTGGCGCTGCGCTGGCGGCGATAGCCGTGCAGGCGCAGGGCCTGGCGCGCGCGGTTCCGCTCGCCACGGCGGTGGTCTTGGTGATGGCAGGCGTGCTGCAGTTCACCCCGTGGAAAGCACGGCAGCTTGCCTGCTGCACCAACGCAGCGGGCCGCACGCGCGCACTGCCGGCGGATGCCGGCTTGGCGTGGCGCCATGGCCTGCGGCTGGGCCTGCACTGCACCCGGTGCTGTGCGGGCCTGACCGCGGCATTGCTCGTCATGGGCGTGATGGACCTGCGCGTGATGGCAGCGGTGATGTTGGCGATGACGCTCGAACGATGGATGCCGGCAGGTGCGCGCGTGGCCAGGCTTGCGGTACGGCTTACCGGGGCCGTCCTGGTCGGCGTGGGCGTGGCTACGCTTGTGCAGGCAGGTTGGGGCGGATGACGGCGGGGTACTAGTGTCCTGTTCCGCAGATACCTTGCCATGAAATCGCCCAGTTGGCCGCCATGCGTCGCTGCTCGTCGTTGCCATAGCTACGGCTATGGCGCCTCCTCGCGCCTAGCCTGACGACCAACTGGACGATTTCACGTTGGCAAGCTATCCGCGGAACAGGACACTAGCCCAGCGCGACCGCGAACAGCGCCGCAATCAGCGGCCGCTCCTTGCGCACCTCCAGGCAGCACAGCGAATAATCGATCGACAGCAGCGGCTCGTCGACCGGCACCACCTGCAGGCCCGGCAGCGGGATGCATTCGATCTGCGTGACGAAGCTGATGCCCATGCCATTGGCCACTGCATGCAGGATGGCCTCGCGGCTGTTGATCTCCATCACGCAGTTCAGCGCCACGCCATGCTGTGCGCACGCGCGTTCAACCCGGAGCCGGGTCTTCGAGCCCGGCTCGCGCAGGATCACGGCTTCGCCGGCGACCTCCTGCACCGTGATCGAAGCGCGCGCGGCCAGCGGATGGCCGGCCGGCATCACGGCAACGATGCGCTCTCTCCGATACGGCGCGATATGCAGGCCATCGACCGGATCGGGCTCGGCCAGGATGCCGACGTCGATATCGAAATCCTGCAGGCCGCGCAGCACCGAGGCTTCCGAGCCGATGGTGACCGTCAGTTCCAGCGAAGCATGGGTGGAACGGAAACTACGCGCCAGCCCCAGCGCGATCGGCGGTGACACCGCGCCCACGCGCACCAGCCCGGTCTTGAGCTTGTGCGCGCTCTGCAGGAACTGCATGGCCTCTGCTTCCTGCCCGAACAAGCCCTGGGTGATGGCGTAGAGCCGCTCGCCGGTGTCGGTCAGGCGCACGGTGCGGCCTGCGCGCAGGAACAGCTCCACGCCGAAGCGCGTCTCCAGCGCCTTGACCTGGTCGGTCACGGTCGGCTGCCCGATATGCAGGTATTGCGCCGCGGCAGTAAAGCCGCCCGTCCGGGCGACCGCATGGAAGCAGCGGATCGACTTGTAGTACTGGTGGAACATGGGGTCTCGATGGGAGCTGGCCGCCGTTCTGCGCGGCGTGTGCGGCGAGTCTCCCACAGACGCGTGCCGTTGCGTACAGGGTTTCCCCGAGGCCGGCAGCGTGCCGGCGATCCATCGGTTTTGGCGCACCTCGCCGTCAAAGATGCGATTGGACCGGGGGTTTGGCGTCTCCCAAACTTCAGCCACCAGGAAACGCGGCTCAAGCCGCCGCCCAGGCTACCCAGAAAAGAAGTGAGGAGACCCCATGAACCATGCCTACCACAACCCCGTGTCGATCCATTGCGGGGCTGGCAGCCTTGACCGGCTCCCGGCCCTGCTGCACGGCCGGCGCGTCGTCGTCGTGACCTTTCCCGAAGCGCGTGCGCTGGGACTGGTGGCGCGGCTTGAAGCCCTGCTGGGCGCAGACCTTGCCGGGCTGATCGAAGACGTGCAGCCGAACCCGGATGTCGCCCAGTTGTCCGGCCTGTACAACCGCTTCTGGGAAGACGCCGACGCCTGCGACGCCATCGTTGCGGTCGGTGGCGGCAGCGCGATCGATACCGCCAAGGCGTTGATGGTAGGGACCAGGTCGGGCCGGTTCGATTCGCTGATCAGCCTGCTGGCGACCGGCAAGGCGTTCACGCCGGCGCAGGTCAAGCCGCTGATCGCGGTGCCGACGACTGCCGGCACCGGCAGCGAAGTGACGCCCTGGGCCACCATCTGGGACGCCGCGAACCAGAAGAAGTACTCGCTTCATCTGCAGGCAACCTGGCCCGAAGCGGCCATCGTGGATGCGGAGCTGATGATGTCGGTGCCGCGGGGCACCACGATCTCCACCGGGCTCGATGCCCTGTCCCACGCGCTGGAATCGATCTGGAACGTCAACGCCAACCCGGTTTCTGACACCTTCGCGATTTCGGCGGTGGAGGACATCTTCGACACCTTGCCGGAACTGGTGCGCAACCTGGACGACATTGGCCTGCGTGAGCGCATGGCGCTGGCCGCCCTCAAGGCCGGACTGGCGTTCTCCAATACCAAGACGGCACTTGCGCACTCCATCTCCTACGAAATGACGCTGCGCCATGGCCTGCCGCATGGCATCGCGTGCTCGTTCACGCTGCCGATGGTGCTTGAAAAGGCGTGGGCACGCCGGCCCGACCGCGACCGCACGCTGCAGCGGCTGTTCGGGCCGGTGCTGGGCGACGGGCAGCAGCGGCTGCGCGCCTTCCTGCAGGACCTGGGCGTGAAGACCGAGTTTGCCGACTACGGCGTCTCCGACGACGAGGCCGGCGCCATGATCGCGCGTGCGCTGGACGGCGCCCGGGGCAAGAACTTCATCGGCGCTGTGCCGGCCTAGTGGCACGACCCCCGGCCGACGGGTGCAGCCGGCCAACACGAGCCCGCAATACGGGCCGACAATACAAGAGGAGACAAAAATGGAAACTGCCGATCGCATCCAGGCAGGGGCGTTCGTCGCTCCGGCCGAGCATTCGTTCCGGCGCGCCCAGTGGCGCATGCTGCTGGCCGCGATGTTCTGCTACTTCTTCTTCTACACGGGGCGGCAGACCTTTGGCTTCGCCATTCCCGGCATCCAGCAGGAATTCGGGTTTTCCAAGGAAGCGCTGGGCTGGGCCTCCACCTGCCTGCTGTGGTGCTACGCCATCGGGCAGGCCATCAACGGCAACCTGGGTGACAAGTTCGGCGGCCGCCGCGTGATGACCGCCGGCGCGATCCTGTCGTGCGCGGCCAACTGGGTGGTCAGCTTCGCCGTCGGCTTCAAGAGCCTGGCGATTCCCTGGGGCATCAACGGCTACTTCCAGGCCCTTGGCTGGGCGCCCGGCAGCCGGCTGCTGTCGAACTGGTGGGGCGCCGAAGAGCGCGGCAAAGTCTACGGCTTCTACGTGTTCGCGGCCGGCTGCGCCTCGGTGCTGTCGTTCGTCACCTCGATCGTGGTCGTGAATATCCTGCACCTGGACTGGCGCTGGATCTTCCGCCTGCCGGTGCTGCTGATGCTGGTGGGCGGCATCACCTTCTTCCTGATCGTGCGCGAGCGGCCGGAAGACCTTGGCTTCAAGTCGCCCGATACCGGCGTTGCCAAGGCCGAGGGTGCGGAGAAGGCCACCGCAGTCGAGACCGATGCCGGCGAAAGCTCCTGGTCGCGCTACAAGGCCGTGCTGCGCAACCCGCGGCTTCTGATCGCGGGCCTGTCGATCGGTTTCCAGAATGCCGCGCGCTATGGCCTGATCGTCTGGGTGCCGGTCCACTTCCTGGGCAAGAACTGGAAGAGCGCCGAGACCCTGATCGACCCGGCCTGGATCTCGGTGGCGCTGCCGGTGGGCATGGCCTTCGGCGCGCTGTCCAACGGCTGGATTTCCGACCGCCTGTTCGGCTCCAGCCGCAGCAAGGCCATCATGCTCTACATGGTGCTGGGTGCGATTGCCTCGATGATCATGTACCAGCTGCCCACGGGCATGGGCGCGATCGTCGCGCTGTTCCTTGCCGGCTTCTTCGTGTACGGCCCCGCCTCGTCCTTCTGGGCGCTGTGCCCGGACCTGGTCGGCGCCAAGCGGGCCGGCACCGCCACCGGTATCCTGAACTTCTTCTCGTACCTGCTCGCAGGCCTGGGCGAACCCCTGATCGGCCGCATCCTGGACCAGTCCGGCAATACCTCGCTGGTGTTCCCGATCGTGGCAACCAGCTGCATCATCAGCGCCGTGATCGCGGCCTTCATCCGCCGCTGAGCGCGCCGGGCCGGCGCCTTGCCGGCCCGCCCGCGACGGCTGCATCTCCTTCCACACACTGCTCAAGACCCGAGAGGGCAAGCTCATGACCGCATTGCAAGCCATTGCCGAAATCCGCCACGAAGCGCTGCGCATCGCCGGCGAGAAGATCTACCGCGAAGACGTGATCGAGGTGACCTATCCGTACACCGGCGAAGTCATCGCCACCGTGCCGAAGGCCACGCTCGACGACGTGCGCCGCGCCTACCGCATCGCGCGCGACTACCAGCCCACGCTGACGCGCTATGAACGCTACAAGATCCTGATGCGCGCCGGCGAGATCATCGCCTCGCGCCTGGACGAGATCTCGCGCACCATCACGCTGGAATCCGGCCTGTGCCGCAAGGATTCGCTGTACGAGGTGGGCCGCGCCTCCGACGTGCTGCTGTTTGCCGCCAACCAGGCGCTGGTCGACGACGGCCAGGTGTTCTCGTGCGACCTGACCCACCACGGCAAGAGCCGCAAGGTCTATACGCTGCGCGAGCCGCTGCTGGGCGTGATCACCGCGATCACGCCGTTCAACCACCCGTTGAACCAGGTGATCCACAAGGTGGCGCCGGCGGTGGCCACCAACAACCGCATGGTGCTCAAGCCCAGCGAGAAGACGCCGCTGGCGGCCTACCTGCTGGCCGATATCCTGTATGAGGCCGGGCTGCCGCCGCAGATGCTGTCGGTCATCACCGGCGACCCGCGCGAGATCGCCGACGAGATGCTGACGCACCCGGACGTGGACCTGGTGACCTTCACCGGCGGCGTGCCGATCGGCAAGTACATCGCCGCCACGGCCACCTACAAGCGCCAGGTGCTGGAGCTGGGCGGCAATGACCCGATCATCGTGATGGAAGACGCCGACCTGGAAGAGGCCGCCACGCTGGCCGCCAGCGGCTCGTACAAGAACTCCGGGCAGCGCTGCACGGCGATCAAGCGCATGCTGGTGCATGAGTCGGTGGCGGACCGCTTTGTCGACCTGCTGGTGGCGAAGACCGAAGCGCTCAACTATGGCGACCCCATGGACCCGAAGGTGGACATGGGCACGGTCATCGACGAAGCCGCGGCGATCCAGTTCGAGGCGGTGGTCAATGAAGCGATTGCCGCCGGGGCCACGCTGCGCTACGGCAATATCCGCCGCGGTGCGCTGTACTCGCCGACGGTGCTCGATCATGTCGATCCCGAAATGACCGTGGCCAGGCATGAGACCTTCGGGCCGGTGTCGCCGGTGATCCGCTTCAGGGACATTGAAGATGCGATCCGCATCTCGAATGGCACTGCGTACGGGCTGTCGTCGTCGGTCTGCACCAACCGGCTCGACTACATCACGCGCTTCGTGCGGGAGCTGAAGGTCGGCAGCGTCAATGTGCGCGAGGTGCCGGGCTATCGCCTGGAGCTGACGCCGTTCGGCGGCATCAAGGATTCCGGACTGGGCTACAAGGAAGGCGTGCTGGAGGCGATGAAGAGCTTTACCAATACCAAGACGTATTCGCTGCCGTGGTAAGCGGCGGTGGCCCGTGCGCCGGGGGCGGCAGCGCAGTTCGTCCCTGCGCTGCCTGCCCCGGCGCGTAGTCTCTGCTGGTGTCTCCGGTAGCCGGGGCCAGGTGGGTTCTCCGGCACCACCACCCCGGATTTGGCCGCCTGAGCAGGCGGCTGCTTTGTTTTCAGGCGGCGCTGTCCTGCGCCGCATTCCTGTTTCCGAGCTTTCATGACAAGCATTCAATCCGTTGTGCACGAAGGGCGGATGTTCCCGCCATCCCGCCACGCCAGCGCCAAGGCCGCGATCCCCGGCATGGAGGCCTACCAGGCGCTGTGCGACGAAGCCGAGCGTGACTATGAAGGTTTCTGGGCGCGCCACGCGCGCGAGCTGCTGCACTGGACCAAGCCCTTCACCAAGGTGCTGGACCAAAGCAACGCACC